>JAGREF010000088.1 GCA_020446665.1 Sphingomonadaceae bacterium | reverse complement strand
CGGGCAAAATCGCGGATCGAATCGTCGAGATTGTACATCGCCATGGCGACGCCGGGTGACTTGAACTCGAACACGTCGAGGTCGATATTTTCGCCGTTCTCGCCTTCAAACACCAGGCGCAGCTTGCCGGCGCCCGGGATCAGAGTGTCGGTTGCGCGGTACTGGTCACCATAAGCGTGGCGACCGACCACGATCGGGTCGGTCCAGCCGGGAACAAGCCGGGGCACATTGTCGATCACGATCGGTTCGCGGAAGATCGTGCCGCCGAGGATGTTGCGAATCGTGCCGTTGGGGCTGCGCCACATCTGCTTGAGGTTGAATTCTTCAACGCGGGCCTCGTCCGGCGTAATGGTCGCGCATTTCACGCCCACGCCGTATTGCTTGATCGCATTGGCAGCGTCGACCGTGATCTGGTCATTGGTTTCATCGCGCTTCTCGACCGAAAGATCGTAATATTTCAGATCAATATCGAGGTAAGGCAGGATCAGCCGTTCGCGGATCCACTGCCAGATGATCTTGGTCATTTCGTCGCCGTCGATTTCGACGACCGGGTTCTTCACCTGAATCTTGCTCATGACGTTCCTGTTGCCTGTTCGGGAGGAGTTGGGGCGGGCCATAGCAGGTGCAGAGAACTGCGCAAGTTAGCTACGCTTTCAGCCACTAAAGCGCACAAAAAAGGCGCCCCTAAGGGCGCCCTTTGGATCAAATGGTGGGCGTAGCAAGGATTGAACTTGCGACCCCTACGATGTCAACATAGTGCTCTACCACTGAGCTATACGCCCGAGCCATTTGGTCCTGCCCCGCAAGGCAGGCGCGCCCTTTAGCTTGCACTTACCTGCGGTGCAAGGGGGTAGGGGGCCTCCCTGCAAAAATCAGCCGCGCGCGGCGATCTGATCTTCGAAAACGCGCTCCACTTCCAGCACGAGATCGCGCAGATGGAACGGCTTGGACAGCACTTTTGCCTGCGGCTGTTCGCGGCTGGCCTTCAGCGTCACTGCTGCGAAACCGGTGATGAACATCACCTTCGTGCGCGGGCTGACTTCGTTGCAGCGCTGCGCCAGTTCGATCCCGTCCATTTCCGGCATGACAATGTCTGAAAGAAGCAGATCAAAATGCTCGGATTCGAGCAGCGGAACGGCAGCGGTGCCGCGATCCACTGTCACGACTTCATATCCGGCGTTTTCCAATGCGCGCGCAAGATAGCTGCGCATGGCTTCTTCATCCTCGGCCAGGAGGATTCGCAGGGCAGGCGTGTTGTCTTCCATGCGCACCCCATAGCGCAGGTGGCTTAATAAATCTTTCGTTCCGATGAGGGTGACCAGCTTTGACACATCCGCACTTTGACAAGGTAACCAATTCGGGCCAGCAACAACTGCGATGAACAATACCACATCGGACATGCGCGATTCGGCGGTTCAAGTGGGAGGGCAGATTCCCGGCAGTGATCGGCCTGCCTTCCAACTCATGCGTCCTGAAGGATTGCCCATTCCGGTGCTGGTCGCGGCACCCCATGGCGGGCGGTCTTACCCTGCGGAACTGCTGTCAGGGATGCGGCGCGCTGACTATTCCTGCCTCAGGCTGGAAGACCGCTTCGTTGACCAGCTGGCGCAGCAAGTCGCCCGGCAAACCGGGGCAACGTTGCTGCTGGCAGAAGCGCCGCGGGCCATGCTTGATCTCAACCGGGCAGTGGAAGACGTAGATTGGGAAATGGTGAGGGGCGGGGCACCTGCGGGAACACGCCATTCGATTGCCAATCGCCGCGCCCGCAGCGGGCTGGGCCTGGTACCACGGCGACTCGCGGGATTGGGTGAAATCTGGAAACACCCCCTGAAACGCGAGGAGCTGGAAGCGCGGATAGCTGGCATCCACCAGCCCTATCACCGTGCACTAGGGCAGGCACTTGAGGAATTGCGCGATCGCTGGGGCGCTGCCTTGCTGGTGGACCTGCATTCCATGCCGCCGCTCAAGCGTAACTATCCGGGCGAGCAACCTGCGCAATTCGTGATCGGGGATCGATTCGGCGCAAGCTGTGACGGGATGCTTGTGGCGCGTGCATTCCGCTATTTTGCGGCAAAGGAACGCCCGGCTGCACATAACCGGCCCTATGCCGGCGGTTATGTGCTCGATCGCCACGCGCAGCCTTCGCGCGGGATTCATGCGATCCAGCTTGAAGTGTGCCGGGCCACTTATCTTGACCGCCAATTCGACCAGCCATCGCCAGACTTGCCGATTATGGCCGGTGGGATTGCAGGCATGGTCCGCATTCTTGCGGGGGAAATCGCGGAGATCGGGCGCGATCGTAACCTGCCGCTGGCGGCAGAATAAGCTGCTGCGCAACAACCAAGAAAAAACCACCTCGTACAAATGTACGAGGTGGCCAAGGTTCAGGGAGGAGGTGCACAAAGTGCACCTATCCAGCAACGCCATGAGGGCAGCGCCGCCAGATGCATAACAAATAGGGGCAGAAGCGGGTATGTTCAACCCTTTCCTGCCCCTGATTTTCAATAGTTTAATTGCAGAGGAGGCGAATCAGATCGTCGCCTTGATCTCCTGCGGCGGCATTTTGCCCTGCGCGACCTGACGGCCAAACACGCTGCGCATCAGGTTGAGCGAGAACAAATGGGCGTAGATCATCGAGATCAAGCCGTTCTGGTTCCACGCACGCAGCTTGTCCCCGCGCACTTCGCGGAGCTTTTCCTGGTTGATCATCTGAAAACCGCGATAAACGAAAGGTTTGTCGGGCTGGTCGTTCTGTGTGATGGCGATTTCGCCTTCCATCAACAGGCCTTCCTTGGTGATTTCGTCGATGAAGTTCTTCGTCCGCATACCGGCTTCTTCGAAGCGCTGACAGAACTCGAGCACGCCCTTGGTCGCGTCAGTCGGCTGGCTGTTGCTGTCGAAAATTGCATCGCCTTCTTCGAAATCGCCCACCGCGCCTGCTGTTGGGTCAAAGCAGAGCGACATTTCGTCGCTGCCCTGCTGCAGCTTGGCAAGGATGAAGGGATAGCGGCGGATATAGGCCGGGACATAGATGTCCTCATTCGTGCGGCCATCTTCGCCAAAGAAAGTGTTCACGCCTTCATTCAGACCCATCAGGGCGAGCGGCAGAGGGTTGTCGCCAGAGGAGAAGACAATCGGGTAATTCCGCTGCGCTTCGGGGAATTCTTCCACCGTCAGTGGAACGGCATGTTGATTGCCCAGCCAGGGGGCAGAATCCAGCTGCTTCAGCTTCCAGGTGCTGTGATCCTGGCTGTTGATGGGCATCAGGTCGTTATAGAACAGGGGCAGGTTAGGCTGCGGCGCGCTGGCCATGGCAATTCTCCGGATCCGGTAGGATTATGTCTTCTGCTGCAACACGCAGCTTTGTGAAGCGCGCGCTTTAATGGCTGGCGGCGTCCGGCGCAAGCGGGACTAGCTTGCCGGGGTTTAGCAGGCCTTGCGGGTCGAGCGCCTGCTTTACCGACCGCATCATGGCCAGCGATACCGGATCACCCAACCGCCCCAGTTCGTCCCGTTTCAACTGCCCGATTCCGTGTTCGGCGCTGATAGAACCGCCCCATTGCGTCACCAGATCATGGACAAAGGCGCTGATCGCCTTTCCCTGTTTCACTTCCCACTGTCCGCGCACCGCTCCTGGCGGGGCGAGGACATGGAAGTGGACATTGCCATCCCCCAAATGGCCGAAAGCAACGGCGCTGGTATCGGGAAACTGTGCCTCTACTGCCGGGACAGCCGCTTCGACGAATTCGGCCATTTTTGTCACCGGTACGGAAATGTCATGCTGCATGGCGGGACCAATGGCACGTTCAGCAGGCGCAATCGAATCGCGCAAAAGCCAGAACGCGCCAGCCTGCGTCTCGTTGGCGGCGATCACTGCGTCTTCCAGCAAGTCCTCTTCCAGCGCTGCTTCCAGCAGGGCTTCGGCAATTTGCGGAAGGCCGTCTGCCTCCTTCTCGCTGGCAACCAGCTCGATCAGTGCATGCCACTCATGGGTGGCAGACAAGGGAGAGCGAGCGTCGGGCAAATGGTCCAACACCGCTTCAAGGCAGTGGCGGGGCATGACTTCAAACCCTTCCAGCAGGTCGCCTGCGCCCTTTTCGCAATGGACCAGAAGGCGCCGCGCCATGCTGATCGAGGGAAGGCCGCACCATATCACTACGCGCCCGCCAATCTCCGGTAGCAGCCGCAGAGTTGCCCCTGTGATGATGCCCAATGTCCCCTCCGATCCGATCAGCATCTGCTTCAGGTCGAATCCGCGATTATCTTTCTTGAGCGGGGTGAGCGCGTTGAAGATGCTGCCATCGGCGAGCACGGCTTCGATTCCCAGTACCTGTGCCCGCATGGCGCCGTGGCGGAGCACCTGTGTGCCGCCGGCATTGGTGGAAATCAGCCCGCCTATGGTCGCAGAACCCTTGCCACCCAGCGTCAGCGGGAAGCGCAGGCGTTCAGCCTCTGCTGCTTCATGCAGCGTCTGGAGGATAACACCGGCGTCGCAAGTGACCTGCATGGCATCGGCATCGAGCCTGTGAATCCTGTCCATCCGGCGCAGTGAAAGGATGATCGAATCCCCGCTTTCATCCGGTGTCGCGCCGCCTGACATGCCGCTATTGCCACCTTGCGGGACAATCGCCACTCCGTGGGCCGCACAAAGCCGGACCAGTGCAGAGACTTGTTCTGTTGAATCCGGCGATGCCAGGGCCATGGCGCGGCCGGTGAATCGCCCCCGCCAATCCGTAAGCCATGGTTCCAGCAGGTCTGGATCAACAGTGATACCGCGCGGCCCCAACAGGGCCGCGGCAGCTTCAAGGAAAGAGCGATGTTCCGTCATGGCTACGCCTTTAGAGCATCGGCTTGGCCCTTGTCATCTGTGTGCGAGGGATTAAGCCAAGGTTCAAACGTCGGCGTTATAGCGCCCAATAAGCGGAATGACCGGAGCAGAGTTTGCATCCGGGCCGGAGGTCGAAATTACTGGTATGAACCAGATAGCAATCCTGCTGGCGCCTTTGGCGCTCTTGCTCCCCTCCTTGGGGGGAGAGGCGGATTTGCCGGATAGTTCCGCTACGCTAACTCCGCGCGAAGAGCAGGTGGCAGGTAGCGCACCAGGCTGGCAGGCATTGGATGAAGCTCGCCTCCCCGTGGTTGCAAACCAGGTTCGTATTGAACAGCGCGTTGTTATCCGGGTGACCCCGCGCAGCCCCCAGGTCAGGCAGAATTTGATGGCTGACTTGCCATCACGGGAAATCTCCACTCGCTTTGAAGAACGCAAGATCGGCAAATGCCTGCCGGTGAATTCGATTGCGGGCGTGCAGGCGGGGAAGGGTAGCCAACTGATTCTGTTTCTCCGAGACCGGCGGATTATCAGCGCTGATTTGGAAAAGGCCTGCAGCGCGCGCGATTACTATTCCGGCTTTTATGTCGAGAAAAATGGCGATGGCCAGCTATGCGTGGACCGGGACAAGCTGCAATCGCGCGCAGGCGCAAAATGCGAAGTCAGCCGGATGCGCCAGCTGGTAGCTGTGCGCGACTGACTAAAGAACCGCTCTAACCTTGACTTTGCGCGGCTTTTCAGCGAATGGCCGCGGCACCTCGCAGGGCGTGTTTTGCGCTCTCTGACCGGAGGGGAAAATCCCTCCAAAAACCCGGACATTTCGCGCCTATGACCTTTGCCGATCTCGGCCTCTCACCTGAATTGCTGCAAGCGGTGGAAGCTGCTGGCTACACTGAGCCCACGCCGATTCAGGCCCAGGCCATTCCTCCCGTGCTGATGATGAAGGACATTATCGGCATCGCGCAGACGGGCACGGGCAAGACCGCCAGCTTCGTTCTGCCGATGATCGACATCATGGCTGCCGGCCGCCGCCGGGCGCTGATGCCGCGTTCGCTGATCCTTGAGCCGACCCGCGAGCTGGCCGCTCAGGTGGCCGAGAATTTCGAGAAATATGGCACCAATCACGACCTGAAGATGGCGCTGCTGATCGGCGGCGTGCAGATGGGGGATCAGGTCAAGGCGCTGCAGGAAGGCGTCGATGTTCTGATTGCCACGCCGGGCCGCCTGATGGACCTGTTCGAACGCGGCAAGATCATGCTCAACGGGTGTGAACTGCTGGTGGTGGATGAAGCTGACCGCATGCTCGACATGGGCTTTATCCCCGATATCGAATTCATCTGTTCCAAGCTGCCCGAAACGCGGCAAACCATGCTGTTCAGCGCCACGATGCCGCCGCCGATCGAGAAGCTGGCGAAGAAATTCCTCAACAATCCCAAGCGGATTGAAGTTAGCCGCGCGGCGACCACCAATAAGGATATCACCGCTTTCAAAGTGCCGGTGAAGAGCCGCCAGAAGCGCGAGACCCTGCGCTGGCTGCTGCGCAACGATCTGGTGGAAACCGCGATCATCTTCGCCAACCGCAAGACGACCGTGCGCGAGCTCAACAAGAGCCTGCAAAGCCATGGCTTTGCCAGCAGTGAAATCCATGGCGACATGGACCAGTCCAGCCGGATCAAGGAACTGGAACGTTTCAAGGCAGGCGAGGTCAATATTCTTGTCGCCAGCGATGTTGCGGCACGCGGGCTCGACATCAAGGGCGTGAGCCACGTCTTCAATTTCGATACGCCATGGCACCCGGATGATTATGTCCACCGCATCGGTCGCACGGGCCGGGCGGGGGCCAAGGGGCGGGCCTTCACTTTTGTCTCGGAAGAAGACGCCGAAGCGATCCAGAATGTCGAGAAGCTGACCGGCGCGGAAGTGCCCGTTTTCGGCAAGAAGGACGTGCGGGTTGAGCTGAAGGCGCCTGAGCCTGAGCCGGAAGCAGAAGAGGAGAAGGCGGAAGACAAGCCCAAACGTGTCCGTCGCAAGCGCGATGAGGACCGGGGCGAAGACCGCCAAACCCGCAGCGAGCGCGCCCCGCGCGCAGAGCGAGAAGAACGCCCGCGTCGCGCCCGGCGTGATGATTACGACAGTGAGCCCGTCCCTGCCGGTGAGTGGAACGGGCCGAAGCCGGGCTTCCTGGATATTGGCGTGGGTTGATCGGGCGGAATGCCCGCTTAATCGGTCTGCCTCTCGCAAACATATTTAAACGCCAGCGTGATCCGCGAATGCGGGCAAGTGCGTGCTGGCACGCCTGCGCGATGCGGTATGTCGCCGGGGAAAATCACGAGGCGTCCGGGTCTTGGGGCCACTGCCGTAACCGGCTCTTCCCCATCATAGAGGATCAGTTCACCCTGCCATTCATCGCGCCATTCGGAATTGGCGAAATATACGGCAGTGACGCCCGGTGCGCTGTCCGTGTGGGTCGCCATGTAATCGCCATAGGGTGCATCATTGGCGTGTATGCGATGGATTGACGGGGCGGATGCGCTGTAAAGCTCCGTCACGCGCGTATCCACTTCCTGCCACAATTTGCGTTGCAGCGGATGTACAGGGAAATCAGCGGTTTGCCATTCATGCTTCAGATGCAGAAAATCGCGACTGCTCTCGCTGTCATATTCGGTGCGCAGATAGGGCAGCCGCGAAGCCAGCAGCGCAAAGGCAGTGACGAAGCCTGGATCGAACACGCCGTCAAACAGATGGATGCTGCGCCGTCCGACCTGGCGCTGCGCATGGCTGACTGGGCTGTCCTCTGTGGCACTCATTCCGTCAGGCTCACAAAACTGTCGAGCACCCTCTTGGTCCCGGCATGCTCAAACTCGATTTCCAGCTTGTTGCCTTCCTGATCGGTGACAGTGCCAAAGCCGAATTTCTCATGGAACACGCGCGCGCCGATGGAGATATCTGCCCGCGGTTTGGCGGCGAAGCTGGCGGCGCTTCTGGTGGTTTCACGGACCCTTGCGGGTGCTTTCTCATAGCCGGTGGATAGCGCCCTTTGCCATCCGGGGCCGCGTGAGCTGCTCCGTTCGGGCCGGTCGCGACTGACATGGGCGAAGGGGTCTTCGCGTTCGCTCCAGTTTGCCTGCCACATGCTCGCGCCGCCGGTCAGCGTGGTTTCCTGCTCGATATGCTCGGCCGGCAGTTCCTCGATGAAGCGGCTGGGGATGGAGCTGGTCCATTGTCCGTAAATCCGCCGGTTGGCCGCATGGGTAATGGTACAGCGTCGCCGTGCGCGGGTGATGGCGACATAGGCCAGCCGCCGCTCCTCCTCCAGCGACGCCAGCCCGCCTTCATCCAGCGCGCGCTGGCTGGGGAAGACGCCTTCTTCCCAGCCCACGCAGAAGATATTGTCGAATTCCAGCCCCTTGGCCGCATGGATCGTCATGATGGTGACTTTCTCGCCATCATCATTGCGGTCATTATCCATCACCAGCGATACATGTTCGAGGAAATCGCCCAGCGTTTCATAGTCTTCCATGGCGCGGGCAAGTTCGGAGAGGTTTTCGATCCGCCCCTTGGCCTCGGCGGTCTTTTCCGCTTCCAGCATGGCCATATAGCCGGTTTCGTCGAGCACTTGCCGCAACAATTCGGAAGGGGTGATTTTCTCTGCCTGCTCGCGCCAATGGAGGAATTGCCGCATCAGCGCGCCAATCGTGCCCGCTGCCCGTTTGGGCAATTCATCGCTGTCGGCAAGTTGCAGCGCGGCAGCCGCCAGCGGCATGCCCATGCGCCGCGCGCCAATA
Source organism: Sphingomonadaceae bacterium (assembly GCA_020446665.1). Classification (GTDB taxonomy): domain Bacteria; phylum Pseudomonadota; class Alphaproteobacteria; order Sphingomonadales; family Sphingomonadaceae; genus JACXVD01. The sequence continues at coordinate 533 of JAGREF010000088.1, read as the reverse complement.
TGCATTTTTTCCAGCGTCTTTGCGCCAAGCCCGCGCTTGGGCTGGTTATAGATACGCTCGAACGCCAGATCATCCTGCGGCTGGGCGATTACCCGCAAATAGGCCAGCGCATCGCGGATTTCAGCGCGTTCGTAGAAGCGGAAACCGCCTATAATCCGGTAGTTAAGCCCGATTTGAATGAAGCGGTCTTCAATCTCGCGGGTCTGGTATTGCGCGCGCACAAGGATGGCGATCTTGTCTAGCGGAGCGCCTTCGCGTTCCAGCCGTTCGATCTCTTCACCCACGCGGCGCGCTTCCTCTGGCGCGTCCCACACGCCGATTACGCGCAGCTTGTCGCCGCCCTTGGCCTCGGTCCACAGCGTCTTGCCCAGCCGCTGGCTATTGGCATCAATCAGCCCGCTTGCTGCGCCCAGAATATGCGGGGTGGAGCGGTAATTCTGTTCCAGCCGGACGACCTTGGCACCGGGGAAATCCTTCTCGAACCGGAGGATATTGGCCACTTCTGCGCCGCGCCAGCTATAGATCGACTGGTC
>JAGREF010000087.1 GCA_020446665.1 Sphingomonadaceae bacterium | reverse complement strand
GCGCGCCCGTGTGGTTCAGCTCGTCCCGCTTGAACCAGATCTGCGCGCCGCCCAGCGCCTCTGTCAGCCGCTCGGCAAAATAGAGCGGGCTGGGGCGGCCGACATAATGTTCGAGCAGATCGTCAAACTGCGCGTGGAATGCCGGGTCAGCCTTGGCCGTATTATAGGCTTCTTCCAGTTCGAGAATCAGCGGCATCAGCGTTTCTGCGACATAGCGGCCGCCGTAATCGCCAAAATGCCCGCGTTCGTCAGGCTGGGTGCGGAAGGAGTTGGCAGGAACTGTCATACTGGTTTGAGCGATTGGCAGAGGGGCTGCGATTTGTCCAGCACGGGCAAGCGAACGGGGCCATTGTTGCGGTGCAGCAACAGTTTCAAGAAACTGGAATCCTGTCAAAATTTGTAAGTTGTAGGTTAATCTTCGGCTCCCTAACTGCCGCTACCCGCTCTATTGTGTGTGGGACTAAGGAGAAGAGAAAATGAAATTCAAGTCTTTTGCTCTGGCCGCTGCATTTGCAGGTCTGGCCGCTGCTGCCCCTGCTTCGGCAAACGAAGCACGCGTTGAAGTGCGCGGCGGTGTGGCCTGGGCGAGCGGCACGGAAGAAGCCATTGCAGGCGTTGCAGCCGGTTATGACTTCGACCTTGGTGACAACGTGTTCATCGGCGCAGAAGCATCGGCTGACAAGGTTCTCGCCAATGGCGCAGATGTTGTGTGGGGCCTGAGCGGCCGCATCGGCACCGACATCGTGGACAATGGCAAGCTCTACGCAATTGGCGGCTATTCGTTCGGTGAAGGCGAAGACCTACCGCATCTTGGTGCTGGCTATGAGCACAAGTTTGGCAGCAACGTCTATGGCAAGGTGGAATATCGCCACTTCTTCAGCGATTTCGTTGATGTAAACGCTGCAGTCGTGGGCGTTGGCGTTTCGTTCTAAGGCGTTGCCAGGACCATTTTACAGGGCGGCCTGCATGTCGGGCCGCCCTTTTTTATGCGTGCGTGATTACTGGCTGTGTGCAGCATGGCAAAAGGCGGCAATTCGCTCCACATCCTTTATACCTGGCGAGCTTTCCACGCCCGAAGATGTATCGACCAGCGGCGCGCCGGTCTGCGCGATGGCGTCGGTGACATTGTCCGGCGTCAGCCCACCTGCCAAACCCCATGGTAGCGGCCCTCTATAGGCAGAGAGCAGCGCCCAGTCGAAGCTTAACCCCATCCCGCCGGGCAGCGCGCCCTTGGGTGTCTTGGCATCGAACAGAATGAGGTCTGCGGCCTCACGATAGGCGGAAGCACGCGTGATATCGTTTGCGCTGGCGACGGAGAGAGCTTTCCACACCGGAAGGCCGTGGCGCGCCTTTACCTGCGCGGCGCGTTCGGGCGTTTCCTTGCCATGCAGCTGGATCGCGTCGAGCTGGCCAGCGGCGACTGCTTCTGCCAGCAGACTGTCGTCAGGATCGACGAACAGGCCCACCTTGCTGATCCGATCACCTGCTCGCGTTGCCAGCTGCGCGGCCAGAGACGGCGCGACATTGCGCAGGGAGGGGGGGTAAAAGACGAAACCGACATGCGCCGCATGCCCGGCAATCGCAGCATCCAGTGCGTCGGGAGTCGAGATTCCGCAGATTTTTATGGCCGGGGCAGGCATGGCCCTAGAGCGTCGCTTCGATCTCGCGCGCGGCCATGACCGGATCGTCTGCGCGGCTGATCGGGCGGCCGATTACCAGCACGCTGGCCCCATCATCGCGCGCCTGGCGCGGGGTGACGACGCGCTTCTGATCGCCGGTGGCCTTGCCGCCGGGGCGCAGGCCGGGGACGACGAAATAGCCATCCTTCCA
>JAGREF010000086.1 GCA_020446665.1 Sphingomonadaceae bacterium | reverse complement strand
CAGTAACCGGATGCCGGTGCGAGCGCCGGTGACACTATCCTGCCTTGGCAGGAACAGGACATCGGGCGCCAAGCGCTTCGAAACACGGCGCAAGCCAGCACTTCGAAGTCCACGCGCTGGTGAGAGTGGGGTCGGTAGCAATGCCGGCCCCATTTGCTTTCTCAGGGCCAGGTAGCTGTCGTCCAATTTGCCGGATTCCACCCTCAATTTCGCTTTGGCCCAAGTGGAGAAATCGGCATTTCACCCTGTTTTCTCGTCTTTATGACGGCGAAATGTTGCCCATCATCGATGAATTGAGCGCAGCATTTGGTGCGCTGTGTGCCCAGGCGTAAAGGCACCTCACTTTCACAGTGACGGAAAGACCAATGCAGCAACGCAAGCACAGCAAGGCAGGACTGGTGCGTGTCGCCGTAGCCGTTGCGCTGGCCACCGCCCTGCCCGCATCCGTCTTCGCAACACCTTCCCCTGCGGAACAAGACGCCGCCTTTGTGGAACATTTTGCGCCTTACGACACCGCCCCGAACCCAATGGTGGTTCCTGCCGGTGCGGTTGATCTGGGCGATATCGACATCCCGGTTGAAGCTGAGCCAGAGCCTGCCATGCGAGGCCTCGGCAGCGGCATTGCATCCTATTACGGCAAGCGTTTTGCAGGTCGCAAGACCGCCAATGGTGAGCGTTTTGATCCCGGCCAGATGACCGCTGCACACAAGACCCTGCCCTTTGGCAGCAAGGTCCGCGTGACCCACGAAGCTACTGGCAAATCCGTAATCGTGCGGATCAATGATCGCGGGCCCTATGTGCGCGGCCGCATGATCGACCTTTCACGCGCTGCGGCAGAGCAGATTGGCATAGTGCGCGCTGGCCACGGGCGGGTGACGCTGGAACTGATCGAAAGCTGATCCAGCGCCGCGCCACCCGCGCCATTTTACCGCCTAGTCTGACAATTGCCCCCGAATCCCGCCATTGGGGAATTCGGCAGAATGGACATTGAGGTAGTAATTGGCAGGTTTCTTGCCAATTTTGCGGATTGTTACGGCATCAAGCGCAAAGCATTTTTCATCATCTTCGCCGGTTTCTTCCACCGGGAATACGACATCGCCGGTCTCGCCATCCTTGCCTTCATGAATATGGGCAGCGGTCATGTCGAAGTCGCCGACCGAAAGCGTGTAGCATGCCTCCCCGGCTTCCGGATCAAGCTTGAGCGCAAAGTCGGCAAAGCCATCTTCATCACCACCACCGGGCACATTGGCCCCTTCGGCGGAGGTGAACAGGTAGTAGACTTCCGGTACGTCATATTGCTGCGCGAGCAGCGCGCCGCCCATGGCAGACGAGAAAGCAAGCACCCCGACCCCGGCAATCAGATATTTCCTGGCAAGCATCGTAAAATAGTCCCGCCGTCCGGGCCGGCGCCCCGTGGGCTGGCCCCACTCCAGGGACGGCTCGGACGGTGATTCCTGACTACTCCTCGCCGACGTTTTCAGGAAGCAAAATCGTCAGGAATGGCGGCGGCACCTGCTGTGCCATCGGCGGCCTGTGCAACGGGAAATTCGGCCCTCACAACCTCTCTCACGACATCCTGCATGGCCTTGCGCAAGAGCGTGAGACGCCTGGATGAAGGCACTTCCCGGATGAAGCTGGCAGACAGCCCGCCAATCACTCGGCCCAGCGGATCCGCCACGGGCACTGCCACGCAGAAAATATCGTCCCTGATCTCAAAACGATCAAAGGCCATGCCATCACGCCGCACATTCTCCAGTTCCTGCCGGATGGCAGCGGGATCAGTCAGTGTCCGCCGAGTGAGTGGAACGAACGGCCCGGTATCGAGATAGGCCTGCAATTCCTTGTCAGGCAGGGCCGCCAGCAGAATCTTCCCGATCCCAGAGCAATAGGCCTCCAACTGCATCCTTTCCTGCGTGAATAACTCCTCATCTCCGCCATTCTCCTTGACGATATAGGTCACCATCCCTTCCTCCAGCACACCGAAGTGCATGAAGACATGGTGCTTCCTGGCCAGGTGGCGCAACGAACGGCGCAGGCGCATGGCCACGCGGTCCTCGGCGCGGCCCAGCATTGGCAGGAGACGCGATAATTCTCTTCCCGGCAGATAACATCCCTTGGATTGGCGCTCGATATATCCCTCCGCCTCCAGAGTCACCGCCAGCCGGTGTACAGTGGGAAGCGGTATCGTCAGCGCGCGCGCCAGATCACTCAGGGTCGAGCGTCCGCCGTCAGCCACAATCGCCCGCAATAGCTGAAGGCCCTTGGCAAGGGTGGAGGATGGCTTGGTTGGCACTCCCTCTCTTTGCTCGCCCAATTCTCACTATGCAAGAATTCTGTGACTGGCGCCCTTGGTTGCTCTGCCCTGCGAACCTAGAGGCATTGGGTAAGGAGAGCAGTAAATGGAAAAACACTATCAGGAAGCAGCGCGCCTGCTGCGGGATGCTTATCAAGGCACGCCCTTGCTTCCCTTGCGCGACTGGCTGGAACCGACCGACATGGTCGGCGCTTATGCCGTACAGGAAATCAACACGCGGTTCTGGGAAGCGCAAGGGCGCAAGATCGTCGGGCGCAAGGCAGGGCTGACCGCCAAGGCCGTGCAAAAGCAGCTTGGCGTGGACCAGCCAGATTTCGGCGTGCTGTTCGACGACATGGAAGTGGCCGACGGCGGTATCTTGTCCCCCACACGTTGCATCCAGCCCAAGGCGGAGGCGGAAATCGCCTTCATTCTTGGTGCTGCCCTGACCTCCCCCGACACAACGCCGGGAGAGGTTGCGGCCGCTGTCGCCACTGTCCATGCCGCCATCGAGATCGTCGACAGTCGAATTGCTGACTGGAAAATCGCCTTTGCCGATACGGTCGCCGATAATGGCTCCTCGGCCTTCTATGTATTGGCCAAGGATGGGCTTCCGCTCGATGGCCTCGACCTTGAAGGCGCGCCCATGGCCATGACCATCAATGGCGAGACCGTTTCCACCGGGATCGGCGCTGCTGCCCTCGGCAGCCCGCTCAACGCAGCTGCCTGGCTGGCCAGCACGCTGGCCGAGCGCGGCGAACCGCTGAGGGCCGGCGATGTCCTGCTCGCCGGGGCCCTCGGCCCGATGGTCGCGCTGACCCCGGGCGACCATGTTGAAACAACGGTCGGCGGCATCGGCACCTGCAGCTTTACTTACGGAGAAACACAGTGAGCGCGAAGACCAAGGTAGCCATTATTGGCTCAGGTAATATCGGCACCGATCTGATGATCAAGATCATGCGGCTGTCCCAGACTCTTGAAATGGGTGCGATGGTCGGGATCGACCCGGATTCAGACGGCCTAGCCCGCGCCAAGCGGATGGGCGTTGCGACCACCCATGAAGGGATAGACGGGCTGCTCGCCCTACCCGAATTCGCTGATATCGAAATCGTCTTCGACGCCACCAGCGCAGGCGCGCATAAGCGCCATAGCGAGGCGGTGCTGGCAGCAGGCAAACGCATGGTGGACCTGACCCCGGCGGCCATCGGTCCCTATACAATTCCACCTGTGAACGGCGATGCCAATCTCGATGCGGCCAATGTGAACATGGTCACTTGCGGCGGACAGGCGACAATCCCGATTGTCGCCGCCGTGAACCGGGTCGCTAAGGTGCATTATGGCGAAATCGTCGCTTCGATCAGCTCGAAGAGTGCAGGCCCCGGCACCCGCGCCAATATTGACGAGTTCACTGAAACAACCAGCCAGGCGATTGTCGATGTCGGCGGCGCAACCCGTGGCAAGGCGATCATCATCCTCAACCCGGCCGAACCACCGCTGATCATGCGCGATACCGTCTATTGCCTGTGTGAAGAGGCGGAGCAGGACGCCATTCGCCAGAGCGTGGAGGACATGGTCGCCGAAGTGCAAACCTATGTTCCCGGTTACAGGCTCAAGCAGGCGGTGCAGTTCGAACACATCGGCTCCAACCGCCCGCTGCGGATCCCGGAGATGGGTGCGGAGTTCACCGGACTGAAAGTCAGCGTTTTCCTCGAAGTCGAAGGTGCGGCGCATTACCTGCCTGCCTATGCCGGCAATCTCGACATCATGACCTCGGCCGCACTCAAGACGGCTGAGAAAATCGCAGTCCGCATGCATGAAGGAGCAGCAGCATGAGCTTCGATCCGACCCAGACCAAGCTCTACATCCAGGACGTCACCCTTCGTGACGGGATGCACGCGATCCGCCACCAATACGGCCTCGACCATGTGCAGGCGATCGCCAGGGCGCTTGACCGGGCCAAGGTCGATGCCATCGAAGTGGCGCATGGCGACGGGCTGCAGGGCTCCAGCTTCAACTATGGTTTTGGTGCACATACCGATTGGGACTGGATCGGCGCAGTTGCCGAAGTGCTGGATCATTCGGTGCTCACCACCCTCCTGCTGCCCGGCATCGGCACGGTGCATGACCTCAAGCACGCCTGCGAAATGGGCGTGAAATCGGTCCGCATTGCCACCCACTGCACCGAAGCGGACGTGTCCAGGCAGCATATCGAAGCCGCGCGCAACCTCGGCATGGATGTCAGCGGCTTCCTGATGATGAGCCATATGACCGATCCGGAAACGCTCGCCCGGCAGGCAAAGCTGATGGAAGATTATGGCGCGCATTGCGTCTATGTCACCGACAGTGGCGGCGCGATGAACATGGAAGAATATGCGGCCCGCCTGCAGGCCTATGATCGCGTATTGAAGCCTGAAACACAGCGTGGTGTGCATGCGCACCACAACCTCTCGCTGGGTGTCGCCAATTCGATGGTCGCGGTGCAGAACGGCGCGATCCGCGTTGATGCCAGCCTCGCCGGGATGGGTGCGGGTGCGGGCAATGCCCCGCTGGAAGTCTTCATCGCCGCTGCTGACCGCAATGGCTGGAAGCATGGCTGCGACCTGTTTGCGCTGATGGATGCAGCCGAGGAGCTCGTGCGGCCGTTGCAGGACCGCCCGGTACGGGTGGACCGCGAAACGCTGACGCTTGGCTACGCCGGGGTCTATTCCAGCTTCCTGCGCCACGCAGAAAAGGCGAGCGCGGACTACGGCGTCGATACCCGCTCGATTCTCGCCGAAGTGGGACGCCGCAAGATGGTTGGCGGGCAGGAAGACATGATCGTCGACATCGCGCTCGACCTGCTCAAGGAAGAGAACGCCTGAGCCATCAGTCAGGGGCGAGCAGCCGATGGCCTGCGCCTGGTCAGCTCGCCCTTCTTGACTGCCCCCGGATTGCCAGCCGTCAATTGCCAGAGGCCGTCACATCAGCCGGCCCTTCATCTGCAACGATATGGTCGATCTCAGGCTTGATCAGCGCAATACTCTCCTGCCCCGCACTACTCAAAGGCGGCTTTTCCTGAGAGGCAGCTTTGCCAGCCTGCGGAGCCGCAGCGCCATTGGTTGCAGGCTGCGATTTGCCATCCTTGCCCGGCTCCTTGGTAGCAGGGTCTTTCTCGATGGCCGGCCTGGTTGTGCCAGAAGCAGGTTTTGCGCTGGCACCATCCTTGAGCGCGCTTTTTGTGGATGCATGCGAACCCATACGGATTCGAGAATGGTAGCGGAGGAGGGATCAAAATC
>JAGREF010000085.1 GCA_020446665.1 Sphingomonadaceae bacterium | reverse complement strand
GCGCGGCATCGGCATCGTTGTAATTGTTGTAGGACAGTTCCTTGCCCTGAACCTGCACCGCTTGGGCAATGCCTGATGCGTGCGGGCCGACTGGCGTATAGAGCGCGGCCTGCTGATGCGGGTTCTCGCCATAGCGCAGCACGGTCGGCGCCTTGCCATTGATCGCCAGCATGTCGGGGAAGGTCTGGCCCTGATCGGCAAAGGCAAACCATTGGCTGATCATGGAATCATAGGCGGCGGTGGCGGCATAGGCCTTGGCTGCGCATTGCCGGCGGAAGGCGAGCGAAGTTGCGCCATCGCGCGTTTCCAACTCTTCCACCAGCGTCGCATAATCAGCCGGATCGGTGACAATAGTGACAAATTGGTGATTCTTGGCAGCAGAGCGAACCATGCTGGGCCCGCCAATGTCGATATTCTCGATGATCTCGTCCCGCTCTGCCCCGCGCGCCACAGTCGCTTCGAAGGGGTAGAGATTGACGACGACCAGATCGATTGCGCCAATCGCATGTTCTTCCATAGCAGCGGCGTGTTCGGGATTGTCACGCACGGCGAGCAGCCCGCCATGGATCATCGGGTGCAGCGTCTTCACGCGACCATCCATCATTTCGGGGAAGCCAGTGTGATCGGAGACGTCCTTCACGTTGAGCCCCGCTTCGCGCAGCGCCTTGGCTGTGCCGCCGGTGGAAAGCAGTTCCACACCCCGTGCAGCCAGCGCCTGCCCCAGTTCGACCAAGCCAGCCTTGTCGGACACTGACAGCAGTGCCCGTCCGATTTTCACGTCACTCACGATGAATTATCCCATTTTCTTGAGCAGCCAGGAGAAACTTCCCCCGCCGCGCGCAACCATGCCTTGCATTACGAGTTGCTGGATTGGCTGCGGACGCCCCTGTCCGTCAACCCACAGGCTTTCCTCAATCGCCAGTTCGCCCTGGGGAATCCTGAATTGCCAATAGCTTCCATCGGGCAGCGCCATGCCCGCACCGCGCTTGTCATCCGACAGGCTGAGCTCGATTCCCGGCCCGATATGGAAGCGAATCGCATAGCCCACCTTGCCATGCTTGACCTTGCGGCCTGACGGGGTGAGCAAATCCTCACCGCGCAATTCCTCGCCATTATCGCGCAGGATCAGGATCCGGCGATGGAGCAGGCCATAACGCTGGGCGTAGCCATCATGGCTGGCCTCAACCCGTGTGGCACGGCCCTGCTTGAGCTCAAGCACGCGCCGGTCCACCTCAACTTCGTTCACCCCCGCGCCCAATTTGCCATTGATCAGCACGGCGGTGGAATTGGCATCATCCAGCACCAGCGTGGAATGCGCCGCGGTCGCCCGCAGCCCCTGTTCGATCCGCACCGGCACTTGCCCGCCCGCCAGCGCCGCGCCGCCGCAATTGACGATCAGCCGCTGGCCCTTGACTGACAATTCGAAGGCCAGTGTAGACGCGCAGCCAAACCGCGCATGGCGTGAGAGCGGCGGCGGCGCCGCGTCGAATTGCAGCACATTCTTGTTCGCTACGACCCGCTGATAGCCCCATTGGCGCACATCCTTGAGCGGGCGGGTACGCACGCCGCTGGCATCGACCAGCGCCGCAATCCGGTCTGCGGGAATTGCCCCTGCACCCTGCCAGCTACCCAGCCCACCATCGGAATGGACCAGCGCCAGCAGCGGCGGAACCAGCAGGTTGAGCATGGCATTCAGCGCTTCGGGCGGCTCTTCCCTCGCGGCGCGATAGCAAGCGGTCAGTTCCACCAGCAGCGCAATCGCGTCCATCTGTGCCAGCGGGCTGCGTGACAGGACCCCGCCATCATCGGCCACCAGCTCACCCAAGGCCCGGATCAGACCCGCTTCGCCATACAGGCGGCGAGCCTTGCCATCAGGCAGGAGCAGTCCGGCTGCGGTGATCCCGCACCAGCCCGCAACTTCGCCGAGCCGGTCCGGCGATTTGCCGACATTGCGATCCAGCCAGCGGGCAGTTTCCGCGATGGCCTCCAGCGCGCGGGCGCGCAGGGCTCCGTCATCCCCGCCCAGCATCAGCGGTGCATTGACCAGCCAGTTGAGCAGCCTTGTGCCGGCATGTTCCACTTGCCATGCAGCGCCCTTGCCCGGCCGGGGATTGGCATCAAGCCAGGCCAGAAGCAGGCGCTCCGCCGTCGATCCGCATTGCTCGCGCGGCGCACTGGCAGCAAGATCCCGCAGCCACGAGAAGCCATGAATGACACGCTCGAAGGGCGGAGTCAGGCGCGCAGTGGCGGCGAAATCCATCTGTGCGATCGGAGCCTTGACCCCATGAACCAGAAAGTGGCCGGCGCGTAGCGCCACGCCGGCCACCCTGTCACCCGCCAGCGGACTTTCGACCGTTGCCAGCAGGCGCAATCTTGCAGGTTTGCGGAAAGGGGAAGACAGGGTCGATCCCGGCACACCCATGCGATAGGCAAAGCGCAGCAATCGCTCACCAGCACCCAGCGATGGCGGCGCGAAATCAGCCAGCACCAGCGAACGGCCGGGCTCCAGCACTTCGCCATCCTGCGGTGCACCCCGGCGCGGCGCGCGGGCCAGACTGGGCGCTTCATCCCGCTTGCCACTTCTCAGGGGAATGGCCATGGCCTGCGCATCATCCTCTTCCGCCGCAGCATTGCCCTGGCTTCGTGTGCCGCGCAGGACCAGCCCATCCATCAGGCGTCACCCTTCAACGCAGCAATATTGGCGGCATAGCAATCCGGCCCGCCCTTGAAAGTGGCAGATCCGGCCACCAGCACATCGGCGCCCGCTTCCACGCAACGCTTCGCCGTTTCCGGATTAACCCCGCCATCGACTTCGATCTGAATATCCAGCCCGCGCTTGTCGATCTGGCCGCGAATGGCGGAAATCTTGCGCAGCTGGCTTTCGATAAAGCTCTGCCCGCCAAAGCCTGGATTGACGCTCATCACCAGTACCAGATCGATCTCGTCATAGAGATAATCAAGCATCTTGGCCGGGGTGCCGGGGTTAAGCGAAACACCCGCCTTGCAGCCCAATGCACGGATTGCCTGCACGGTGCGGTGAATATGCGGCCCGGCCTCTGGATGGACGGTGATGATATCCGCCCCGGCAGAAGCGAATTCTTCCAGATAGAGATCCACCGGGCTGATCATCAAATGGACGTCAAAGATTTTCTGCGAATGCGGACGCAGCGCCTTCACCACGGCCGGGCCAATGGTGATGTTGGGCACGAAATGCCCGTCCATCACATCAATATGGATCCAGTCCGCCCCCGCTTCATCCACAGCGCGCACTTCCTCTCCCAGCCGGGCAAAATCGGCGGAAAGAATGGAAGGTGAAATCAGCGGCGCAGGCATAAGCAAAATTCCGTGGTTTTCTGGCGATTAGAGACAGGCCCGAATCACGACAAGCAGGCGCGCGCCCTTTTCCACATCAGCGGAGCTTTGCGAATCGCGGAGAAATACTTGCTTTCGCCATGCTGCAGGGGCGATAATGGCGCGCCATGATCGCCATCACCAAGATTCCCGACCAGTTCATCGAAACCGATGTCGATGACGAAGTCGTCATTGTCGGATTGACCAGTGGAGAGTTCTTTTCGCTCCGGGATACCGGGCTGGCTGTGTGGAAATTGATTGATGGCACGCGGAGCCAGGCCGATATCATTCTGGAATTAAGCAACAATTTCTCTGGGGAACAGGCGGAAATCAAGGCAGATGTCGACGCATTCCTCAACCAGTTGCGGGCCGCCAGTTTCATTCACTGATGCGCTTCGGATATTTCCCGTAAATCTGCCATTCATCTTTCTGACAAGAAAATGCTGCGATTGCGAAGCCTTGCGTCATTTGGTATATTCGCATTAATCAATTTTGATTGACCGATGGAGCGTCAAGCATGACTGCCAAGCAAGAATCTGCGCAAGATAAGAAGGCCTGGACTGCACCGCGGCTTGACCGGCTCGGCACAATTTCCGACGTCGCAGGCAAGCCGCCGCCAATCCTGCAGGGCGGCGCTACGAAGTCGTGATGCATAGGGCGTCAATTCCCGCTATTTAGGCCTGCATGTTTGCAGTCTGGCATGGATGGAGCCAATCCGGATATGCGCCTGTGCCAGAATTGGTGCGGGCGCTTTCCGTTTTTGGCGCACAGGCAACAGCGCAAGGCGATGCTGCATCAGGCTGGTGCACCGCACCACCCGCTGCGATCCATAGCGAAGCGGGCTGGACTGTCGCCTTTCATGGCTGGATCGACAACCCGCAGCAAATCGGATCGGACCATTCGCTGCCCGCCGCCCGCCTTTACGCTCTGGCACTGGCCCGCTGGGGCGAAGAGGCCGACCAATATCTGATCGGCAATTACTGCAGCGTTGCCCTGGGTCCTGATGGTGCGCTGCGCCTGGCCCGCTCACCCTGGAATGCCCCTCCGCTGCATTACGCCCGGAATGGCGAGCGCGCGGTTGCCTCCCCTCTGTTGCGTGCACTTTTCGCGGCAGGCGTCCCCAAACAGCTTGATTATGACCGGCTGGCGGACGAACTCGCATTCGACTTCCACAGCGAAGATGGCAGCAGCTGGTATCGCGATTTGAATACAGTCCCGTTGGGCGCGGTCGTCACGCTCCGGCCCGGCGCACAGGTCACCCGGCACTGGTATGATCCGGCCATTGTCCCGCTGATCCGCCATGCTGATGAACGGGACTATGTCGCACAAGCGTGCCATTTGCTGGACGAAGCAGCAGACAAGGCACTGGTCGGCGCAGGCAAGCCTGCCATCGCCTTGTCCGGCGGGCTCGATTCTCCGTTGGTGGCAGAGGCTTTGCTGCGCTGTTTGCCAGAGGACCGCCAGCTGGAAGCGATCACTTTCATTCCCGATCCCGATTGGGACGGAGAGGTGCCCCCCGGGATCATGGGCAATGAGCTGGATCTGGTGGAACGCATTGCCGCCATGCATCCGCGCCTTTCGCTGCATGTGGCCGATCCAGCCGATGGCGGTTTTGACCGCCATGCGCGGGACATGTTCCGCGCGATGGACAGTTTCGGGCTCGGCCTCGCCAATGTCGGCATGTATCACGGGGTCTATGCCCGGGCGCGGGCGCTGGGCTGCGACACCATCTTCAACGCCGATCTCGGCAATCAGAGCTTCAGCGATGATGGCCGCTGGGCCTATGTCGAATATGCGAAAAAGGGCCAATGGGGCCAGCTGGCAAAGCTGCTGCGCAACCGCCCCGGCGATGCGCGCCCGCTCTGGCGCAAGGTGCTGGCACTGTCAGTCTTGCCGCTGCTGCCAGCGGGCGCGCGCAATGCCTTGCGCGGGATGGTCCATCCAGCGCGACGGGACATGACCGCGCTGCTGTCTCCGCTTTCCCCGGCCGCATTGGCCAGCCAGCGCGAGACGGCCCGCTTGCGCGGCAGCGGGTCAGCCTGGGATGACTACACCCATGCCCGCAGCCGCAGGGAAGCCGCCCGTTATGACCACGAATCCGCGGATCGCCATGCCAGCAATATCACGCTGGCCTTTGAACAGATTTACGGCCTGAGAATCCGCGATGTCACAGCATACCGTCCGCTGATCGAATTTTGCCTTGGCCTGCCCACATGCCAGTTCGCTTGGGATGGTGAGGAAAGGCGGCTTGCCCGGCGCATGGCGCAAGGGCGCATGCCAGAGCCGCAACGGCTGGAAACCCGCCATGGATTCCACAATATCGATATGCACACGCGCATTGGCCGAAGGCGCGAAGAACTGGCTGCTTATTGTGCGGTGATGCGCGAGCATCCCTATCTTTCCCGCCTGATAGACATTGAACGGATCGAACAGCTCCTGGCCAATTGGCCGGAAAAATCGGGCCTGGATATCGAACAGGACTGGCCCCGGATCATGGCAATCCCGCGGGCCGTGCTGGCTGCACAATTCATTGCCCATGTCGAAGGACGCAATGATTTGTGAGCGGGGTTTTTGACAGTCAGGCCTGCGACGGTGCAAGCGGTCACTTGCCATGACCAGTGCCGCATCCGACCTTGTCCGCCTTGCCGGGGCCAATCGGCTGGCAGGCCTTTCTGTCCTGACTATGCTGGTCGCAGCAAGCGAGGGGATCGGCTTCCTGCTGCTGGTGCCCTTGCTGGCCCAGCTTGTGCCGCAGGCATCCACTACGGACAGTGCCGCATCGCCCCTGTCGGCATGGCTGGCGCAAAGCGACTTCTCGCCCTCATTGGCCGGGTTGCTGGCCCTGTTCGTTTGCATCATTGGGTTGCGCGCAGTGGCAGATTTCATCCGCGCTCTGGCCGCGCATGAACTGAATGTGCGGATCGTGGACGGGCTGCGAGCAAAAGCAATGGGGGCGCTGGTTCATGCTGACTGGCGCCTGCTTTCGCTGATGCGGCAGAGCGAAAACCGAGCCTTGTTGATCTCCACCATCGACCTCGCAGCCGATGCCGCGAACAGTTTCTTCGCGCTGTTGCGCACCGGGTTGGGGCTGGGCGCCACCTTGCTCGCCGCCCTGCTGATCTCGCCCATGGCGGCGCTGGTCGGTGTAGTAGGGGGATTGCTGGTGCTGGCTGCCTATGCTGGCTTGCGACGCCGGGCGCGGATGCTGGGTGAGCAGGTGACGAAGAGCCATCAGGCGATTTACCTGACGCTGGAGGAAAACCTTGACGCTTTGCGGCTGGTCAAGAGTTTTGGGCGCGAGGAGCAGGCAGAGCGCAAGGTTGCGCAGGGATTTGCGCGGTTGCGCGCCATCCAGCGGCGCTTTGTTGCTGATACAGGCCGCGCGCAAGTGCTGTTGCAACTTGGCGGTGCAGCCCTGCTGGCCGTGATGGCTTGGCTGGCAATTTCCCACTGGCATTACAATGTAGCGGTCTTGCTGCCGCTGGTGGCGATCTTTGCCCGTGCGGTGCCGCAATTGGGCGCCCTCCAATCCGGCTGGCAGCAATGGGCCCATGCCGCACCAGCCTTCCTTGCCGCTCGTGCATTGACCGAACGCGCCTCCGCCGGGGCCGAGCCACCTTTCGACCCGTCGGTCACGCCGCCAGCCCTGACCCGCGAGCTGCGTCTGTCCAATGTCACCCTGCGCCACCGCGAGGGGATAGCTGCACTGGATCGGATTAACCTTGCCCTGCAGGCAGGCGAAGCGCTGGCATTGGTCGGGCCATCCGGGGCAGGCAAGAGCACTCTGGCAGACCTGGCCAGTGGGCTCATCGCGCCGGATGAAGGGACAGTGGAAATTGATGGTAGTCCGCTCACTCCGGAATTGCGCCGCGCCTGGCGCAACCGGGTGGCCTATGTCCAGCAGGAACCCGTTCTTTTCAGCGGGAGCCTGCGCGACAATTTGCGGTGGGCTGCCCCGGACGCGAGCGAAGCGGAACTGCGCGAGGCACTGGAAGCGGCACAGGCGCAATTCGCGCTCGACTTGCCCGGTGGGCTGGACTGCGACCTGGGTGAAGGTGGACGGCACCTCTCAGGTGGGGAACGCCAGCGCATCACCCTGGCCCGCGCCCTTTTGCGCAAACCCGCACTGCTGGTGCTGGATGAAGCGACCAGCGCGCTTGATCCGGTTTCTGATGCCGCAGTGGCAGAGGCTGTCTCCCTCCAGAAAGGCCGCTGCACCATGCTGCTGATCGGCCATCGCGGCTCGCTAACCCGGATTGCCGACCGGGTGGTGAAGCTGGAATCCGGTCGCCTTGAGAAGGACTGAGTGTGACACAGGATAACAGGAAGTTCAGTCGCCATTCAGTGCGGCCCGTCTATACAGGCAGGCAAGACAGGGGTTTCCCGCGCTTTTGCGGGAGCTGCGCAAGCCCGCGCATCCCCTCCATTTGGATTGAACAGATCAGGAGTTGCGCCACATGACGAAATTCCTCCCTGCCCTGACCATGGGACTTGCCGCTGCGGGGATGGCCATGGCCGTGCCTGCCAATGCGCAATATCGCCAGCCCATCAGTAATGACATGGGCAAATGCCGCAATGGCAATGGCCCGTCGATGCTGGTGACAGTTAGTGAAATCAAGGCATCGCAAGGCACGATCCGTGTCCAGTCCTATCGCGGGACCAAGGCCGACTGGCTGGAGAAGGGCAAGTGGATCAACCGTATCGAGGCTCCGGCCAAGGCAGGCACGATGACCTTCTGCGTGCCGCTGCCCGCCAGCGGGACCTATGGCATTGCCGTGCGCCATGATTTGAACGGGAATGGCAAGACCGATATCCGCCAGGATGGCGGGGGCATGTCCAACAACCCCAGCATCAATATCTTCAATCTTGGCAAACCGAGTTACACCAAGACAGCCGTGACTGTCGGAGGCGAAGTGAAGCCGATCAGCATCCGCATGCGCTACTTCTAGAGCCTATCCGGACCGACGCCGAGACCGCCAGACCTTCCAGAGGACACCCGGCGCGGCCAGCACCGGGTGTTTTTCTTTCCACGGCGTCACTTCTACCGGGACCCCGGTATGACGTTCGACCTTCCACGCGGCATAACGCGCCGCCCCGTCAAAGGTCGTGGTAGCCTTGAACAGGCGCAGCACGTTAAGCGGCTTTCCGCTGCGTTGGCGCACTTTCCACCAGCTGCGAACCCAACGGGCTGTGTCTGCCGCGATATGCGGGACAAACATATCGCTTTCCCGCGTGAAAGCCTGCTCATCCGCCGCCAGCGCCAATGGAAACAATCCGTCAAAATGCGCGCGGTTGGCCTCGATAATCGAATTTTCCCTACCCGGCTTCTCAACCCGGAACTCCGCCTTGTAGGTCGCCTGGAAGAGCGCCTTCCAGAAATCTTCCTCCGTCCCGCGTTCCGGCCCCAGCACCGCTGCAAGCCGTGCCGCAGTGCGCGCGGCCCAGCAAATTGCATCCGCAACCGCATCCCGTGCGCCATCATCTGCCGCCCAGACCAACGCGCTAGGCTGGACAAAGCGCGCCCAGATCGTTGTATCGCGTGACCGGCCCATGGCCGCCTTGGCGAAGGTTTCCAGCGCCATGGTTGCAACCTTGGCGCGCAGGGTTTCGCCTTCATGCTCCCATTCATGGTAGCTCACGCGGGGCCAGATTTTCTCCCGCTGCGGGCCAGGCAGCAGGACGTAGTAGTCCAGCACCCCTTCCAACTCGCCGGTCCGCAAATTGGAGCCATAGAACAACACCGCCTGCGCACCCGCTTCGCGAGCGAGGCGCTCAGCAAAATCGGCAATGGCCGGATGAACGTCACGCGTCAGCTGGCGCGCCACGCGCTGCTGCAATGTTTCCTGCTCGTTCATGGCACCACGAATTGCAGTTCCGGACCCATCGCAACGCGGTATTTCCCGGCCGGGAAAGCCTCCCCGTCCAGGATGAACTGGTCATCCAGCTCCAGCTCGAAACTGTCCGTGCTAAGTTGGTGGAACCCCGCCTCCGCCAGCCATTTCGGACGATAACCCGCTACGACAAACGGCAGCACACCGACCAGCCGCCGCCGCGGCTTGTCCATGATGGCAAGGCCGATTTGCCCATTGGTCCCGGCGAAGGGTTTCATCCCCATGGGAAAACGTTCCAGTGTGGAAGCGAACAGGATTTCCCGCTTGTCGCGATCACCATGTCCCGAATGCGGTGCCGGAACGCGGTCTGCGCCCAGCCGCACATTCATGCCAACCCCGCGGCGCCAGATATTCTCGTCACTGCCAAACAGCGCCTGAATCACGCCCCAGCCGGCCGTGACGCCCACGGCCAGACTATCAAACGCGCCCCAGCGATGTGCGTCCTGCCCGGCACGGATGCCGATTGTGAAGGCACCCGCTCCGAGGATAAAGCCCAGTACCTGCGCATCAGGATCATCCACCGGGCTGATTGCCAGCGCACGATGGGCGATTGTCTTGCCTCTCTCATAAGCTTCCAGGACGCCAGCCATGGTCCAGTCCGCCGGCGCCCCCAGGTCGACATTCAGCGCATTGGTCTTGCCCTTGGGCAACACGGCCAGTTTGGGCCAATTGGTGCCAAACACCGCTTGGCCGCATGTCAGAACATCGCGCACTGTCCCGTCACCGCCATTGATCGCCAGCAGCTCAATCCCCTGAACTGCGAATTCAGCCAGTACAGCAGGCAATTCATCGCGATCTTTCGGTTGGGCAATCAGCAGGCCGGGATGGTCAGCCAGTTCGAGGTCCTGCCCCTTGTTGCGGTGGCTGCGGGGGTTGTAGATCAGGCCATAACGCGCGCCTTCACCGGACGCAGTGGGAGCATCCGCCAGCGCGGACGCAGCATCCTTGGCCCGCGCCCCGGCATGCGCAATGCGTGAAAATTCGTACACCCGGTCAGCCATCAGCGCCGCCTTAGCCGCGATGGGCCATATTTCACTACCACTTTTTATGCAGTCTTGTGGGCTAGCGCTGCAAAATGGCTTGCCTTGGCGGGCATCCTTGCCGCTAATATGCGCCATGCTGACAGAAAATCTGCTTGCCTCTGCCCGTGACCTGTCCGGTTCCATCGTGAGTTTGCGCAGAGCGATCCACGCTGAACCCGAACTGGGCCTGCAAACACCCAAAACCATGGCCAAGGTGCGCGCTGCCCTGGAAGGCCTGCCGCTGGAATGGCGCGAAGGCCCGTCAACCACGGGCGCGGTGGCCACGCTGAAAGGGGCGAAGCCGGGGCGCCGGGTGCTGCTGCGCGGGGATATGGACGCATTGCCCATGCCCGAACATACCGGGCTCGATTTTGCCTCAACCATTCCCGGCCGCATGCATGCCTGCGGACACGATACGCATACGGCGATGCTGGCCGGGGCGGCAAAGCTGCTGTGCGGCATGCAGGGCGAGCTGGCTGGTGAAGTGCAATTCATGTTCCAGCCAGGCGAGGAAGGGTATCACGGCGCGCGCTTCATGCTGGAAGACGGGCTGATCGACCCGATGCCCGATGCCGCCTTTGCGCTGCATATCATGCCAAATGCCCCGCATGGCCTGCTGGGCGGACGCGCCGGGCCGCTGATGGCGGCGGCAGACCAGTTTTCCATCACCATCAAAGGCAAGGGCGGCCATGCCTCGCTGCCGCATGAAACGCTTGACCCCGTACCCGCTGCGGCGGCGCTGGTCAGCGCCTTGCAAACCGCTGTCACCCGCCGCTTCAACGCCGCTGAGGCGGTGGTGCTGACAGTCACTCAGCTGCAAGCCGGGACAGCACATAATGTGATTGCAGACAGCGCCACGCTGGGCGGGACCATCCGCAGCCTCTCGCCTGAAAACCGGGCAAGGCTGAAGGAATTGCTGCACGAGGTTTCGCATGGGATCGCCGCTGCGCATGGGCTGTCCGCTGATGTCGAGGTGGTGGAAGGCTTCCCTGTGACGATCTGCGATGCCCGCGCCGTGGCGCTGGGCGAAGCCGTGGTCAGCGAAATATGCGGTCCCGGTAAATGGCGCAGCCTGCCGGACCCGATCATGGGGGCGGAAGATTTCGCCTATGTGCTGGAAAAGGTGCCAGGGGCGATGTTCTTCCTCGGCGTCGCGCAAGAAGGCGAAGACTGGTCGCAATGTTGCGGCATCCATAACAGCCGAATGATGGTGGATGAAACCGCGCTGCCCCATGGCACCGCCGTGCTGGCGGGATGCGCCCTCCGCTTTCTTGCACAGGGTTTCGACGCAGGCTGACCATGTTTCGCAAGGCAGAGGCCTTCCTCCTGCTGGCAATTGCCTATAGCCTGATCCGCTGGGTGCCGATGCGACATTGGCGCAAATGGCTGGGGCCGCTGGAGCCGCAATCGGCGCTTGCCGAAGATCAGCACGCAAGGGCCATTGCATTCGGGGATCTGGTCGAGCGAACCGCCACCGCCGCTCCTTTCGCCGCCAAATGCCTTGCCTGCGCCATGGCGGCGCGCTGGATGCTGGCACGGCGCGGCATTGCAACCCAGCTCTGCTTTGGCGCTCGCAAGGGACAGGACTGGCGCAGCCATGATCTCCACGCCTGGCTGATGGCGGGTGATAGCTGCATCATTGGCGCAGAAGAGCGCGAAACCTATCAAACCATGGGGCGGCCCTGAAGGCTTGCGGGCGAGGCCCGCTGCCCCTAACCCGGCAAGCGCATGAGCGAGACTTCTCCTGACGCCCTGTTTGCCCGCTCGGTTATCGTCACGGGCACGCATTATTCCGCCACCACGCTGGTCGGGCGGATGCTGGAATGCGCACCGCAATTCCACTTGCTGCACGAACCAACCAATGCCGCACCGACGCTGGGTTTCGATTCTACCCATCCGCCGCATTGGTACGAATTCTACGATACCAATCGCCATGGTGATTTGCGTGAGGCGCTGACTCGCTTTCTCACCGCACAGGGATTTGCTGCGGAAGTCGCTCGCCGTGCGCTGCGCATCCGCCGTCCGCGCCAGGTGCTGGAAGTGGGCCGCTATGTAGAACGCAAACTGCCCTTCCTGCGCGACAGGAAACCGGCGATTTTCAAGGACCCCTTTCTCGCTTTCTCCGCCCGAACGCTGCAACAGGCCGACGGGCTGAAAGTGGTGCTGACTGTGCGCCACCCTTGCGGCTTCGCTGAAAGTTTCGCGCGCAAAGTGGGGGCGTTTGATTTCAACGATTTCCTCCAGCCGGCCTTGCTGGAGGCATTGCCCGAAGAGGCCGAGACGATCGCCCGCTTCGCCCGCGAGCCACAATCTCCGCTGGAGCAGGCGGCCTTGTTATGGCGCGTGGTCTATGGCTTTGCTGCGCGCTATTTGCTGGATGATCCGCGCACCCATGTGGTGCGGCAGGACGATCTGGCGATGGAGCCTGATGCGACGCTGGATGCGCTGCTGGCCTTCCTCGATGTCCCTCGCAACCCCGCCTTTGACGCCTTTATCGAGGAAAATCTGCGCGCCGAGGCAGCCGATTTCAGCGGCAAGGGCAGCTATTACAAGCGCAATGCGAAAGAGACACTCGGCAAATGGCGCGAACGGCTTGATCCGCAGCAACAGGCCAGCGTGCGCGCGATGACCGAAGAAGTCGCCGCGCGCTTTGGCTATGGGCCGGAGAGCTGGTAACCGCGCTTACGAACCCGGCATCTTGTCACCGCTTGCTGCCGCAATTTCCGCGCGGCGGGCGGTGTCCGGGTGGTCCTTATATTCGCCCATGGCCGCAATGCGGCAGCGCGACGAAGGCGCTCATGCTTGCGCAATTGACGATATGGCCGCCCTGCGCGTGGGCAATCATGCGCGGCATGAAAGTCTGCACACCATTCAGCAGTCCGCCGAAATTGACCGACATCTGCCAGTCCCAATCCCCATAGGTCGCATTCTTGAGCGGGCCGAACTGGCTGACCCCGGCAGTGTTGAGCAAGAGCTGGACCGGGCCGAGCACGCGCTCTACCTCGTCCGCCGCAGCGGCGTAGGCTGCCCGGCCTGTCAGATCGAGATGGACTGGATGCACTGTCACATCCTTGCTGGCGAAATAGGCCATGGCTTCGTCCAGTGCATCCTTGCGGATGTCGGCGATAGCCACTGTCATTCCTGCTTCTTCGGCAAGAACCTTTGCCTGCCCCAGGGCCACGCCAGACACGCCGCCAGTGATGAAGGCTACCTTGCCCGCCAGGTCTTTCATGGCTGTCTCCTCCGGAATTCTTTGCATATTCCCAAACTGTAACGATCGTGACAAACTAGCGAGGCTTGTCCGCCGCGCGCTTTGCCTGCAATCTCGCGCCCATATGGCCCGGAACGAGGCCATGATGGGAGATTGCAATGCCAGAGTGCGAATATCAGCCAACCTATTGCGGCGTGCTGACCCGCAATGCGCGCGATTTTGGTGGCCAGCCCGCACTGACTTTCGATGATCGCACCATTACCCATGCCGAGCTGAACCGGCGTGCGACCCGTATCGCCAATGGCCTGATGGCCATGGGGCTGAGCAAGGGGGACCGGGTCACCTATCTCGGCAAGAACAGCGACATATCGGTCGAGCTTCTCGCCGGGTGCGCCCGCGCGGGAATGATCTTCATCCCCATCATCTGGCGCCTGTCACCGGTGGAGGTGGCCGGTATTCTGGAAGACGCGGAAGCCGGGGCACTGTTTATCGAACCCCAGTTCAACGCGATCGAATGGGATGGCCAGCGGGTCATCATGGATGCCAGTTTCGACGCCTGGCGCGATGCGCAGGCTGATACTCCGGTCGCCATGCAGGTCGATGCCGATGACGTGATGTTGCAGCTCTATACTTCCGGCACCACCGGCAAGCCCAAGGGCGTGATGCTCACCCATCACAATGGCACATGGATGCGGCCGCGGCTTAAGGAAGAAAACATCTACTGGTACGCGGCCGAGCCGGGGGATGGGCTGATCCATGCCATGCCTTATGGCCATATCGGCGGGGCAGGCGCGGTGCTCAATGGCCTCAACGGTGCGAACCACCTGATCGTTCATGCTGAGTTCGACCCAGGCCTGATGCTGCGCGACATTGAACGCTACCGCGCCAAGTGGCTGTTTATCGTGCCGGCGGCCCTGCGCTATCTGCTGGCGCATCCGGATGCGGCGACCACTGATTTCTCTTCCATGCGCGTGATGACCTATGGCGCGAGCCCGATCCCGCTCGACCTGCTCAAGCAGGCGGTCGAACGGATTGGCTGCGAATTTGCGCAGCTTTACGGCCTGACCGAGACCTGGGGAACGGTTGTAAGCCTGCCGCCGGCGGACCATTTGCCCGGCCGGGAAGACAAGATGCGGGCCGCCGGTCTGCCGCTGCCCGATGTCGAAATCGCCATTTTCGATGCCGAGGGCAATCCGCTGCCCAATGGCGAAGTCGGGGAAATTGCGATCCGCTGCCCTTCAGTCATGAAAGGCTACTGGAATCGCCCCGAAGAAACGGCCCGCGCCGTGCGCGACGACGGCTGGTTCCTGACCGGCGATGCCGGGATCGTGGACGATGAAGGCTATGTATTCATTCAGGACCGGATCAAGGACATGATCGTGAGCGGCGCGGAAAATGTCTATCCGGCAGAAGTTGAAAGCGCGATTTTCGGCCATCCCGACATTGCCGATATCGCCGTGATCGGCGTGCCCGACGATAAATGGGGCGAAGCGGTGAAAGCCATCGTCGTGCGGCGCCCCGGCAGCGAGCTGGACGAAAACGCCGTGATCGAATGGGCGCGCAGCCGGATTGCAGGCTTCAAATGCCCCAAAAGCGTGGACTTCATCGACGCCCTGCCCCGCAACCCCACCGGCAAGATCCTGCGCCGC
>JAGREF010000084.1 GCA_020446665.1 Sphingomonadaceae bacterium | reverse complement strand
GGGAAATAGCCGCCCTTGGCGCGCGGGCGGTGGCCCATATTGCCGCCTTCATATTCCTTGCCGGTGTTGGTCGGCAGTTCGATATCGTCGATGGCGTAGCCCGAACCGGCATAGCCGTCTTCGAAGCGGACATCGTCGAACATGAAGAATTCGGGTTCCGGGCCAACAAAGACAGTGTCGCCAATGCCGGTGCTCTTCAGATAGGCTTCAGCGCGCTTCGCGGTTGAACGCGGGTCACGCGAATAGAGCTGGCCGTCGCTGGGTTCGACAATGTCGCAGCACACAGCAAGCATCGGCGTGGCTGAGAACGGGTCGGGATAGACTGCGTCCAGATCGGGCTTCAGGATCATGTCGGATTCATTGATCGCCTTCCACCCTTCGATCGACGAACCGTCGAACATCAGGCCGTCTTCCAGCGCGTCTTCGTCCATGACACCGGCGTGCATCTGCAGATGCTGCCACTTGCCCTTGGGATCGGTAAAGCGAAGGTCGACCCACTCGATGCCTTCGTCCTTGATCTTTTTGACGATGTCTTTTGCTGTCGTCATTGTCTTTCCTCTTGTCGGCCCCATCCTGCGGGGGATTTCAGGGCTTGGTTGAAAATCGCGCCCTCCGCCTGCCCTAGCGACGGAAGGCGTGAACGGGTTCAGACGGCGTCTTCGTCACGCTCGCCGGTGCGGATGCGCAGGGCGCTGTCGATCGTGGAGACGAAAATCTTGCCGTCACCAATGCGGCCGGTCTGCGAGGCCGCAGCGATGGCTTCCACCACGCGTTCGGCGATGCCATCTTCGACTACGACTTCGAGTTTTACCTTGGGCAGGAAGTCCACCACATATTCTGCGCCGCGATACAGCTCGGTATGGCCCTTCTGACGGCCAAAACCCTTGGCCTCGGTGACGGTGATGCCGGAAACGCCCACTTCGTGCAGCGCCTCTTTCACGTCATCCAGCTTGAAGGGCTTGATGATGGCTTCAATCTTTTTCACGTCGCGAACCGTCCCTGCCTGTGCGCATTGGGCCTGTCCGGCAAACCGGGCGGCACGCGCATGGAAATTTCCTCCCCGACCAACTTCAAGAATCGTGCCAAGGTGCGAGAGCGGTGGTTAGGGCATGGTGGAGAAGTGCGAAAGGGCGGAATCGCAACAATCTGTATGGCTGTGCCGATTTTACAGGCATTTTGCTGCGCACTGCAGTCGGGAAATGTGCCTAAAGAATCGACAGGCCTGCCTGTTTTTTAGGCAGATCATCCGCGCGAGAGGGCAAGTCCCGTCGTCTCTGGCAGGCCAGCCATCAGGTTGAGGCTCTGCACGGCTGCGCCGCTGGCACCCTTGCCGAGATTGTCGAGCACGGCGACCAGCCGCGCCTGTGTGCCATCGTCGCTGGCGAAGACGTGAAGTTCCATCCCGTCCCACGGTGCGGCGCCAGCGCGCAGCAGCAATTCGCCATCGGGCTGCGCGCCCATGGTGACGATCGGGCTGGCGGCATAGAAAGCTGCCAGTGCGTCGCGCAGCGCATCGGCGCTGGCCGCACCCGGAATGGCGGAAAGCTGCAAGGGCACTTCCACCACCATGCCGCGATGGGCGTTGATGACGGCGGGCGAGAAAACCGGCGCATGGGCCAGCCCTGCCTGAGCCTGCATTTCCGGCAGATGCTTGTGCCCCATGGCCAGGCCATAGGCGCGGAAAGCGATCCCCTGATCATCCTCGAACCGGGCGATCAGCGCATTGCCTCCCCCGGAATAGCCCGACACGGCATTGACGGTATAGGGCCAGTCTGCGGGCAGCAATCCGACCCGTGTCAGCGGTGCAATCAGTGCCAGAAAGCCGGTGGGGTAGCAGCCGGGATTGGCCACCCGGCTGGCATTGGCAATCGCATCGCGCCCGACCAGTTCGGGAAAACCATAGGTCCAGCCATCGGCCACGCGGTGGGCGGTGCTGGCATCGATGATGCGGGTCTTGCTGCCCTCTGCCATGGCCACGGCATCGCGCGCAGCATCGTCATGCAGGCACAGGATCGAAAAATCGGCGGCTTGATGAGCATCACGGCGGGCGGCAGGGTCCTTGCGGCTGGCATCGTCAAGGATCAGCAGTTCGAATTCGCTGCGCCCTTCCAGCCGCTCGCGAATCTCCAGCCCGGTCGTGCCCGCAGCACCATCGATGAAAACAAGGCTCGTCATGTCAGCCGACAGGGGCAAGCTGGGCGCTGCGAATATATCCGGTCGGACCTTCCGGGCCGAGGCAGCACCAGCACCAGTCGCCTGCAAAATCCAGCGCTTCGATCATGTCGCCTGCGGCCAGTTCTGCCAGAACGTCGCTCGAATCATTGTTGGAAAGCAACAGTTTGGCCCCACCAGCAGCAATCTTGCGCGGCTGAGGCACGACATAATGCGGCACCAGATAGCGGTTCGCCAGTGCAATATGCGCAATATCGCCGCGCAACGGCAGAGTGCCGGGCGCGGGCTTGGCAATCGGGCCGGACAGGGCCAGCTGGCCAGTCGGCAAGGGGTAGGCTTCGGGGGCGCTCACCTTGTTATTTTCCTGCTCTCCGAAACGAAAGACCGGGCGATTAGACGCCATAAGACGATCAGGCAAGTTTCAGCCTCAACCAAAACGTGTACGCAGCATGTGCCAGCTGGCGCGCAACCCATAGGCTGCGCCACCCTTGGTTCTGCCAGGGCGGGCCACAGGTCGCCATGCGAATGTATCGAAATGGGCCCAGTCGATCGGCTTGCCATCCTTGCTCTCGCCCACGAACCGGTCGAGGAACAGCCCGGCCACGCTGGCCCCGGCAAAGGCATTGCCATGCGAATTGTTGATGTCGGCAATGTCCGATTTCAGCCATTCGGCATAGGCAGCGGGCAAGGGCAGGCGCCAGCACGGATCGTCATGGGCAAGGCCAGCGGCGATCAGCGCATCGGCCGTCGCATCCTCGCGCGTCATCAGCGCGGGCAGGTCTGGCCCCAGCGCCACACGCGCCGCGCCGGTCAGCGTAGCGAAGTCGATGATCAGCTCCGGGTTTTCCTCGCTGGCGCGGGTCAGTGCATCGGCCAGGATCAGGCGGCCTTCCGCATCGGTATTGCCGATTTCGACGGTCAGCCCCTTGCGGCTGTTCAGCACGTCACCGGGGCGGAAGGCATTTCCAGCAATGGCGTTCTCAACTGCCGGGACGAACAGATGCAGCCGCACGGGCAAATGCCCGCCCATCACCAGCCCGGCCAGCGCAATGGCATGTGCTGCGCCGCCCATATCCTTCTTCATCAGCTTCATGCCAGCCGCGCTCTTGATGTCGAGCCCGCCCGAATCGAAGCACACACCCTTGCCGACAATCGCCAGCACCGGGTCGCTCTCCTTGCCCCAGGTGAGGTGGATCAGACGCGGCGCATGGCTGCGCGCGGCGGCGCGGCC
>JAGREF010000083.1 GCA_020446665.1 Sphingomonadaceae bacterium | reverse complement strand
TCATAGCTGGAATTCTCGCGCGCATCGTTGCCAATTCCCATGCCTGTCGAGGCATTTCCTTGCGGGTCGAGGTCAACCAGCAGGGTCTTCCATCCGGTCGCCGCCATTGCCGTGGCGATATTGATAGCGGTGGTGGTCTTGCCCACCCCGCCCTTCTGGTTGGCGATTGCGATCCGGATCATGGCTTCTTTTTCGCCCCCTTGCGTAACAGCTTGCCGACAATGATGCCTGCTTCTGAGTCGGTTTGCGAGTGTTCCACGTGGAACATCTGCCGCATCCGATTCGGCAAGTCCTCCAATTCTTGCGCTGCAGAGCGCCCCTTGGGCAACAACCAGACAGTGTCGTCTGTGGAGAAACGTGCGGACAAGTCGAGCAAGCGGGCAAGCGGAGCAAAGGCCCGTGCCGAAATGACACCGGACGGAAAACTCTCCACCATCTCTAGCCTGCTGCCAATGACTTCACAATTGGCCAGACCGAGTTCGAGCCGCATGCTCTCCAGCCAATCCACGCGCTTGCGGCGGGATTCGACCAGCTTTACAGGCAGATCCGGGCGCATCGCGGCAATGACCAGGCCGGGGAGGCCCGCTCCCGTACCCAGATCCAGCCATGGTCCTGCAGAAACATCTTCGAGATAGGTGAGCAATTGCGCACTGTCGGCAATGTGCCTCTGCCAGGCAATCTCCAATGTCGGCTTCGCGACAAGGTTTTGCCGGACATTTTCCGCACAAAGGGCTGCAACAAAACGCGCCAGCCTGTCCATCGCCGCTACATCGCACAATTGGGCCACATAGGCACGGGCCTGTTCCTCACTCTCGATCATGCTGCAGGCCTTTCACGGCGGCGCGCATGAACGAGCAGGGCAGCGAGAGCCGCTGGCGTAATACCGGGGACACGGCCCGCGGCAGCGAGGTTATCCGGTCGGGCCAAGGTCAGGCGCTCGATCATTTCGTTGGAAAGGCCGGGGATCTCGGCAAAGGGAAATTCCGCGCCCAGTGGCACTTTCTCATTCGCGCGCAATTCACGCAGTTCCGCATCCTGCCGGGCGAGGTAAGGGGCATAGGCGGCATCCTCCGCCAATTCGATGGCCAGTTCACTGTGCGGGTCCAGCGCCGGATCAAGCCACGGTGCCAGTGCCTGCAAGTCAACCCCGCCAAAACGCAGCCATTCGCTCGCCGGCAAACGCCCGCTGTCCCGCCGCACAGGCAGGCCCGCCTCCGCCAGTTCAAACGAAGAAATCTCCCGCGCAAGCAGCATGTTCCACGTGGAACGTTGCCCGTCCCTTTGCTGCAACCAGTCACGGCGCTCATCGCCAATACAGCCTGCCTCCAGCCCCAAAGAAGTGAGGCGTGTGGTCGCGTTATTCGCGCGCAAACGCAGGCGATATTCTGCACGGGCAGTGAGCATGCGGTAGGGCTCACTCACGCCATGCAACGTCAAGTCATCCACCATCACAGCCATGTAACTATTGGCGCGATCAAGTGGCACGGGCTGCCAACCAAGAACTGCGGCGGCGGCATACAATCCCGCTATCAACCCCTGCGCTGCTGCCTCTTCATAGCCGGTCGTACCATTGATCTGGCCGGCACAGTAAAGCCCTGGCATTGCCCGCAGCTCCAGGGAGGGCGTCAGCGCTCGCGGATCAATATGGTCATATTCCACCGCATAGCCCGGCACGGCCATCACGACCTGCTCCAGACCAGCCATGCTGCGCAGCATGGCGAGCTGGACATCAGCTGGAAGCGAGGTGCTGATCCCATTGGGATAGACCAAATCTGTCGAGAGGCCTTCCGGCTCCAGGAATACCTGATGGCCATCACGGTCCGCGAAGCGATGGATCTTGTCTTCGATAGAAGGGCAATAGCGCGGCCCGCGTGCGTCAATCGCGCCTGTAAATAGTGGTGATCGGTGCAAATTCGCGCGGATTATGTCGTGGCTCTGCGGATTGGTGCGGGTAATCGCGCAAAAGACCTGCGGGTTGATCCGCGCCGCATTCATCGGCGACATGCACCACGGTTCATTGTCTGAAGGCTGCTCTTCCAGCTGTGACCAGTTAATCGTGCGCCCATCGAGCCGTGGCGGCGTCCCGGTCTTGAGGCGGGCCATGGGAAGATCGGCCGCGCGCATCTGCTGTGCGAGGCGCTGGGCCGAAGACTCGCCAATCCGCCCGCCCTCAAACAGCTCTTCGCCCCGAAACAGCCTTCCGCCAAGGAAGGTCCCGGTGCACAACACAACCGCCTGCGCTGTCAGCGTCGTCCCATCCGCCAGCTCGACGCCAGACACTCGCTCCCCGGTGAAGCGCAAGGCAGAAACTTCGCCAGCGATACATTCCAATTTGTCCTGCGCGGCGACCATTTGCTGAACCGCCGCCTTGAACAGCTTGCGGTCAGCCTGGATACGCGGCCCCCAGACAGCACTCCCCTTGGAGCGGTTGAGCATACGGTAGTGGATCGCGGCGGCGTCGGCAGCGCGGCCAATGATCCCATCGAGCGCATCCACTTCGCGGACAAGGTGCCCCTTCCCCAGTCCGCCAATCGCGGGATTGCAGCTCATTGCGCCAATCGCATCGAGGTCAAAACTGACCAGTGCCGTGTGCGCACCCATGCGCGCTGCCACTGTCGCAGCTTCTACGCCGGCATGTCCGCCGCCAACAACGATGATATCGAAGGATCGCATGGCTCGCCGATATACGCAGCCAAGCCCCCGGTCAAAGCCGTTTCACGTGGAACGCTCCCAATTGCGGACCGGACGAGTCAGCCCCCAATGTTCCACGTGGAACTTCATTTTCCGATACAGAACCGCCCAAACAGCGTGTCGAGCATATCCTCTGTCGAAGCCCGACCAGTGAGACGATCGAACCCGGTTCTGGCTACACGCAAATTCTCAGCGACCAGCAATGGATCCAGCCCCGCAGTGATCGATCCCAGCGCCCGCTCCGCTTCGCCAACAAAGCGCGCCTGGCGGGCATTCAAGGCTCCCTCCCCCGGCTTGGGCAAAGCGTCCTGCGCATGGACCACCAGCGCGCGCTTCAATTCCGCAACACCTTCCCCGGTGAGCGCGGAAACGCGATGCACGGCCATGCGCTTTGCCGCATGAGCCGCGTCATCAAGCTTGGTCTCGATCTCCCACGCCCCATCCGGCCCCTCACCTTCCGGTCCAAGCCACAGCACCAGGTCAGCCCTGGCCAGTTCCGCCTCCGCCCGCCCAATCCCGATCCGCTCAATTTCGTCCTCTGTCTCCCCGCGCAGGCCCGCCGTATCAACCAGTGAGAACGGCACACCATCAAAGGCCACATTGCGTTCCAGCACATCGCGCGTGGTGCCCGCCTGTGCAGAAGTAATCGCCGCTTCAGTCTCAAGCAGAGCATTGAAGAGTGTCGACTTGCCCGCATTGGGCGGCCCGGCGATCACAAGGCGAAAACCTTCGCGCAATCGCTCCGTCCGTGGACGGATCAGCCAGTCGCGCAGTTCCGCTGCCAGCGCCACAATCCGGGCAAAGAATGCCGGATCCAGCCCTGCCACGTCATCTTCGTCTCCGAAGTCCAGTTGCGCTTCGAGTTCTGCAGACAGCAAGAGCACCTGCTCCAGCCAGGTGCCAACTTGCGCCGACAGCGAACCACCTGCCAACTCCACCGCCAGCCGCCGCTGCAGCTCGCTTTCCGCTGAGAGCAATTCCGCCAGCCCTTCCGCTTCGGCAAGGTCGATCCGCCCATTAGCAAAAGCGCGGCGGGTGAACTCACCCGGTTCCGCCGCGCGCATTCCAGGAGAACCTGCCAAGGCTGCTTCCACAGCAGCAATGACCGCCTTGCCCCCATGCAGGTGCAGCTCCGCCATATCTTCGCCGCTGACCGTGCCCGGGCCCGGCAGCCACAAGGCAAGCGCATGGTCGAGAACCAGCCCTTCCCTATCGCGCAGTTTCACGAGTGACACACGCTTTGGTTCAGGCACTCTGCCAGCAAGGCTCATGAGGGCCTCGCGCGCATGCGGGCCGCTCAGACGGACGACCGCAATGGCCGCCGGCGGCTTCCCGCTCGACAGGGCAAAGATCGTATCCATGCGTGAATGCCCCCCGCCAGGAGGGATCAACCTTTCTTCTTGGCCCCGCCACTGCCCGCAGCCATACCGCCTTCAACAAAGTTCTGGAACATCTTCAGGCCAAATTGCCCCATTGGCGCCAGCTGCTTGGCAAAATCCTGCAACTGCTCCGGATTGGTCATGCCCTTCATCGCCTTGGTCATGGCATCAACATACATATCATTGGCCTGGGCCACATCGGGCAGGCCCATGAATTCGCGCGCTTCCTGCGGCGTGCAATCAATTTCAATCTGGACCTTCATCGCGTAAACTCCGTTGATATGTTGTCAGCCTGTCACACGGCCTTGGCAAAGTCCATTACCTGCCGATAGATGGCTGTCACAAACCGACCAATCCGAATTGCCTGCCAAAGGAGAAATTTCATGTCCGAGATGGTCCAGATCCCCGAATTTGACGGCGATGGCCAGATCCCCGCCTATCTCGCCAGGCCTGAAGGTCAGCCCGTCGCTGCCATCATCGTGATCCCGGAAATCTTTGGCGTAAATCCCGGTATTCGCGCCAAATGCGAAGACTGGGCCAGCAAGGGCTACCTGGCTATCGCGCCGGATATCTTCTGGCGCTTTGCACCGGGCGTAGAGCTCAATCCCGATGTGGAAGCGGAACTACAGGAAGCCTTTGGGTATTTCGGCACTTATGATCCCGATCTGGGGGTGAAGGATATCGAAGCACTGATCCGCTGGCTCAAATCAGAACAGGGCGTCGCCAAGGTCGGCCTCGTCGGATACTGCCTGGGCGGACGCATGGCCTATATGGCCGCGACCCGCACCGACATTGATGCAAGTGTTGGCTATTACGGCGTGATGATCGACCAGATGCTCGGCGAATCGCACTCTATCGCCAATCCGCTGATGCTGCATATCCCGACCGCAGATCATTTCGTCGGACCCGACGCGCAAAAGGCCATGCATGACGGGCTGGATAGCAACCCGCATTGCACCCTGCACGATTATGAAGGTCTTGATCACGGCTTCGCCACCACCGAGGGTGACCGCCGCAACGACGAAGGCGCAAACCTGGCAGATGGCCGAACCGCTGCATTCTTCCAGCAGCATCTGGGCTGAAGAGCATGAATCCTGCCCAAACCGGCCTCAAAAAATGGCACAAGGTCATGGAAGGTGGCAATGCACCCGCTGCGCTCGCCGCGATCATCGCTGAAGATGCCGCCTTTCACTCCCCCGTCGTACACACTCCCCAGCAAGGCAGAGCGCTGGTCGTCGCCTATCTTGCTGCTGCGGGGCAAGTCTTTGCCGACAGCCAGTTCACCTATCAAAGGGAGATCGTGGACGGGAATCAGGCGATGCTCGAATTCACCGCAGAAATTGACGGAGTTCACATCAACGGCGTGGATATCATCCAGTTCGATGATGGCGGAATGATCAAGGATTTCAAGGTGATGGTGAGGCCTCTCAAGGCTGTAAACAAGCTCTGGAAAATGATGGCCGCGCAATTGCAGGCCGCCCAGGCCCACCCTTCAAAGGCTTAGAGCACTTTCCGACCATTCTGGGTCACCGTGACGGAGCCGATTTTGGCCGAGTGCAAGGATCGAGGAGGGAGCCATGCCGTAGCATGGTGACCGACAAGAGACGCCGCAATCGGCCAAAAGGGGCCCGCCCCTGCGGGGTTGCAGCAGGGAGCCCCTCGGACGACGTCGCCTTGCTTGGGCGGGCAACCAGCCCAACCTGCGCAAGGCTCCTTGCCGAGAAGCTTCCTGCTACAATCACGATGATCCAGAATGGTCGGAAAGTGCTCTAA
>JAGREF010000082.1 GCA_020446665.1 Sphingomonadaceae bacterium | reverse complement strand
CACCAGCACGTCGCGCGGGATGCGGAAATATTCCACCGTGCGGGCGAGCGCGAAACTGTTAGGCGGGATCACGCAGACATCGGTCTTGCGGTCGACAAAACTGTTGGAGGCGAAATCCTTGGGATCGACCACCGCGCTATCGACATTGGTGAAGATCTTGAACTCATCCGCAACACGCGCGTCATAGCCATAGCTGGACAGGCCATAGGATATGCACCCTTCACGCCGCTGCGCCTCCACAAACGGCTCGATCATGCCGTGTTCTTGCGCCTGTTTGCGAATCCACTTGTCGGAAAGAATTGCCATGGCTGAGTGATTCCGCATGGGCGCGGGCGGGGCAAGGGTGAGGGCGAGATTATCCCCTCTCATGCGTCTGATTGCCTGTTCGGAAGATTTCGCAAATTCGTGCGAGCCAAATGCGCTCGAACGCTGTATGGGGCCGCATTCCCGGTGCCTTGGCGCGTGATCCAACGCGCGGTATCGCTGCCCAGTCCCGCCAGATTGCGTGACCCCATTTTGCCCGCGCCGAAAGGCGCGTGCTTCTCGATTGTGAGTATGATGAGCTTTTCCCATATCCCGCCTGTCCTTGGCGAAGCCCTGTCGCAGCGCGGCTATTCCGAATTGACTGCTGTCCAGTCCGCCGTGATCGAACCCGAAGCGGAGGGGCGCGATCTGGTCGTCTCGGCGCAGACCGGTTCCGGCAAGACAGTGGCCTTTGGTCTCGCCATGGCCGCTCAGTTGCTGGGTGATGATGGCAGGGTCCGCCGCCCGGCCGCTCCGCAGGCGCTGGTAATTGCGCCGACGCGTGAACTGGCATTGCAGGTGAGCAAGGAACTGGGCTGGCTCTATGCCGGGGCCGGTGCCCGGATTGCCACTTGCGTGGGCGGGATGAACCCCAGCCAGGAACGCCGCGCCTTGCAGTCAGGCGCAACCATCGTGGTCGGCACGCCGGGCCGCCTGCGCGATCATCTGGAGCGCGGCGCGCTGGACCTTTCGCAGCTTTCCGCAATCGTGCTCGATGAAGCGGATGAAATGCTCGATATGGGTTTCCGCGAAGAGCTGGAGGAAATTCTCGACGGCACGCCAGAGGGGCGGCGCACGCTGCTCTTTTCCGCCACCATGCCGCGCCCGATTGAGGCATTGGCACGCCGTTACCAGCGCGATGCGCTGCGCATCAGCACCAAGGGTGATGATCGCGGCCATGGCGATATCGCCTATCAGGCGGTCACGGTTGCCCCGTCCGAGATCGAACATGCAGTGGTGAATCTGCTGCGTTTCCACGAAGCGGAAACGGCTATTCTGTTCTGCGCCACGCGCGACAATGTGCGGCATTTGCACGCCACCTTGCAGGAACGCGGCTTTGCCGTGGTCGCCCTGTCGGGCGAGCATTCGCAGTCGGAACGCAATCAGGCGCTGCAGGCTTTGCGTGACCGGCGCGCACGGGTTTGCGTGGCGACCGATGTGGCCGCGCGCGGGATCGATCTGCCTTCGCTCAGCCTGGTCGTGCATGTGGAGATTCCCCGCGATGCAGAGACGTTGCAGCACCGCTCAGGCCGTACCGGGCGCGCGGGCAAGAAAGGCACCGCGGTGCTGGTAGTGCCGTATCCGCGCCGCCGCCGGGTGGAATCCATGCTGCGCCACGCGAAAGTGGAGGCTGAGTGGATCGACGCGCCGAGCCGCGAAGCCATCCGTGCGCAGGATCGCGAGCGTATGCTGGCACAATTGCTCGCCCCGGTCGAAGTGGAAGACAGCGATGTGGAACTGGCCGAGCGCTTGCTGGCCGAACGCAGCCCGCAGGAAATCGCCGCCATGCTGGTGCGTGCCCATCGCGCCTCCATGCCCGAGCCGGAAGAGCTGGCCACCAACACGCCTGAAGCGCGGCAAAAGGCACAGGCAGAGCGGCATCGTCCAGGCTTTGAAGATACGGTCTGGTTCCGCATGGCTGTCGGCCGCCGCAACAATGCCGAACCGCGCTGGATATTGCCGCTGATCTGCCGCCGGGGCCACATTACCCGCAATGAAATCGGCGCAATCCGGGTGGGGCCGAATGAAACCCATTTCCAGATCCCCCGCACGCTGGCGGATCGTTTCGCCGATGCTGTCCAGCGCACGGCGCAGGACGAGGATGAGAACGATGTGATTCACATCGAAGCCTCTGCCGAACCGCCGCGCGACGTAGCGCGCCGCAACCGCCGCGAGGGCCGAAGCGATAATGCCGGTGGCCCGCATGTGCGTGCCAAGCCCTTCCATCGCGGCAAGGGCCCGCGCGAAGATCGCAAAGGTGGTGGCGGGAAGCCCGTTGGCCGGAAATTCGCGAACAAGCCAGGCGGCAAGCCGGGCAAGCCCAAGCGGTAAACTTCAGATCCTCCCCATTTTTGACGTAGTCACAAATGGGGGAACCGAAGGTGTTCCGCAGGAACAGCGGGACCGCGAGGCCATAGGCCTCGGGGTGGAGGGGGAATAGCTCCAAGCCCGTTTAGCCTGAGTCCTACAAAGGACCGGCTCCATACCCCTCCGTCACAGCGCCTGCGGCGCTGCGCCACCTCCCCATTTGTGCTGCGCAAAAACGGGGAGGATCCATATGTGTTCTACCCGTTATAGCCCCGATACCATTCCACGAATTTGGGCACGCCCACTTCGATGCTGGTGGTCGGTTCATAACCCAGATCGCTGCGGATCGCTTCGATATCGGCGAAGGTCTTGTGCACGTCGCCCGGCTGCATCGGGAGCATGTCCATCTCCGCCTTGCGGCCCAGCGCATCCTCCAGCACGTGGATCAGCTTCATCAGCGGTTCGGACTGGTTGTTGCCGATATTATAGACCGCATGCGGCTTCACGCTGCCGCCGGGTTTCTGCGCGCCATCATCGGCGGGCGGGTGATCGAGGCAGGCCACGACGCCGGCGATAATGTCGTCAATATAGGTAAAGTCGCGATACATATCGCCATGGTTGAAGACCGGGATCGGCTTGCCAGCGATGATGTTGGCGGTGAATTTCCACAGCGCCATGTCCGGGCGGCCCCACGGGCCATAGACAGTGAAGAAGCGCAGCCCCGTAAGCGGCAGGCGGAACAGATGCGCGTAGGTTTCGCTCATCAGTTCGTCCGCCTTCTTGGTCGCGGCATAGAGCGAAACCGGGTGGTCGCAGCGATCCTCGACGGAGAAAGGCACCTTGTCATTGCCGCCATAGACCGAGCTGGAACTGGCATAGACCATATGCTCCACCCCGCGATGCCGTGCGAGTTCGAGCATGTTCACATGGCCGACCAGGTTCGACTGGACATAGGCATGCGGGTTATCGATCGAATAGCGCACGCCCGCCTGCGCGCCGAGATGGACGATATGGCTGAATTCTGCCCCGTCGAGCGCAGCCAGCAGCGCGGCATTGTCAGCAAAGTCGAGCCGGTGGAAAGTGAAGGCTGCGCCATGCCGGTCTGACAGGCGGCGCAGGCGCGCCTCTTTCAGCGAGACGGCGTAATAATCATTGCAATTGTCGATCCCGATCACGCGCTCGCCGCGCGCCAGCAGGGCTTCTGACAGGGCAGCGCCGATAAAGCCTGCTGCACCGGTAACGATAGTGGTTCTGCTCATGCGCGGCCCTTAGCACAAACGGGCCAAGAAGCGGTTAATGCAAAGCCCCTATCCGGCGGCGAGCAGGCTGGCATTGCCCCCGGCGGCGGTGGTGTCCGTGCAAGTCACCCGTTCAGTCGCGAAACGGGCCAGATAATGGGGGCCACCGGCCTTGGGGCCAGTGCCGGACATTCCTTCACCGCCAAAGGGCTGGCTGCCCACCACCGCGCCGATCTGGTTGCGATTGATATAGAGATTGCCCACCCGTGCGGTTGCTTCCACCAGCCGATGCTTGGCCGCGATGCGGCTGTGCAGGCCCAGAGTCAGGCCAAAACCAGTAGCGTTGATCTCAGCGATCAGCGCCTCCAGCCCGCCCGCCGGGAAGCGTGCGACATGCAGCACAGGGCCGAAATGTTCTGCGTCCAGATCCGCGATGGAGGAAATCTCGATAATGGTTGGCGCCACGAAACAGCCATGTGCCGTGTCTGCACCCAATGCGAGCTGCTGCACATCATGCCCCGCTGATGCCATGGCGGCGATATGCGCATTGAGCGAGGCCTTTGCCTCCGCATCGATCACCGGGCCGACATCGGTTGAAAGCTGTGCCGGATCGCCAGGCGTGAGCATTTCGAACGCCCCGCGGATCATCGCCAGCATCCCGTCAGCAATGTCTTCCTGCAAATAGAGCACGCGCAAGGCAGAGCAACGCTGCCCCGCGCTCTGAAACGCGCTGTTCACGACATCGCGGGCGACCTGTTCGGGCAAGGCGGAGCTGTCCACGATCATCGCATTCTGCCCGCCCGTTTCCGCGATCAGGATACCCAGCGGCCCATCGCGCATGGCGAGGCTGCGATTGATCGCTTGCGCAGTGCCGGTCGATCCGGTGAAAGCGACTCCGGTAATATGCGGATCGCTGGTCAGCATCGCGCCAACCTTGCCATCGCCGGGCACGAGTTGCAGCGCTTCCTCCGGAATGCCTGCCTGATGGCACAATTGCACCGCCAGCGCGGCGATCAGCGGGGTCTGTTCCGCCGGTTTGGCCAACACGGTGTTGCCCGCAGCCAGCGCGGCGGCGGCGGGACCGATAAAGATGGCCAGCGGGAAATTCCACGGGCTGATCGTCACGAATACGCCGCGCCCATGCAGGCGGATGATATTCTCTTCGCCGGTGGGGCCGGGCAGATATTCCGGCTCTGCAAACTGGCGCCGCGCCTCCGCTGCATAATAGCGCAGGAAATCGACCGCTTCGCGCAGTTCCAGCACAGCATCGAGCAAGCTCTTGCCCGCTTCACGGCGGCACAAAGAGAGGAACTCATCCGTGTGTTCTTCAAACAGCCGCGCTGCCTCTTCCAGCAGCAGCGCCCTCTTTTCACCGCCCAGCTTGTCCCAACCTGGCTGGATAGCGCGCGCAGCTTGCATCGCTGTGTCAATATCGGCGGCGCTCGCTTCCTGCACAGTGCCAACCAGAACGCGCCGGTCCTGCGGGCTGCGGATCTCGCTCACTGCCCCTGCGCTGTCTGCCGCCAGAGTGGGGGCGGCCTGCCATTCGCGGCTTTCCAGAGACTGCAACCGTTCAAGCAGTGGCTCACGAATGAGCGGGTCTGACAGATCGATCCCGGCGCTGTTGACTCGTCCGGGGAAGATGTCAGCGGGCAGGGGGATGGCGTCGTTGCGCTTCGGCTCCAGCGCGGCCAGCTCTGCCACCGGGTCAGTGACCAACTCTTCCACCGGCACTTCGGCATCGGCCATGCGGTTAACGAAAGAGGAATTGGCTCCGTTTTCCAACAAGCGGCGCACGAGATAGGCGAGCAGTTCCTTGTGCCCGCCCACGGGCGCATAGATGCGCACCCGCGTTTGCGGCTGTCCAGTCCGCTTTTCCTCTGCCGCCAGCGCAGCATAGACATCCTCGCCCATGCCGTGCAGCCGCTGAAATTCGTGCGGCTTTCCATCAGCCAGGGCCTTCACCGCGCCAATCGTATAGGCATTATGCGTGGCAAAGGCGGGGAAGATCACGTCGCTCGCCGCCAGCAGCCGACCGGCACAGGCGAGGTAGGAAACATCGGTTGCCAGCTTGCGGGTAAACACCGGATAATCCGGCAATCCACCGACCTGCGACCATTTGATTTCGCTATCCCAATAGGCCCCTTTGACCAGCCGCACGAAGAGCCGCCGCCCATGCCGCCGGGCCAGTTGCGCGATCCAGTCACACAGCGGCACGGCGCGCTTCTGATAGGCCTGAATGGCGAGGCCAAAGCCGTCCCAGCCACCTGCAAAAAGATCACTATCGGCCAGCAGCGCTTCGATTATGTCGAGGGATAGTTCGAGACGTTCAGCCTCTTCCGCGTCAATCGTGAAATGGATCCCCGCATCGCGCGCCTGCATGGCCAAATCCCGCACCATGGGAACCAGCGCGGCCAAGGCGGCATCGCGATGGTAGAAATCATATTTGGGATAGAGCGCGGACAGCTTCACCGAAATGCCGGGTGATGTGCCCACATCGCCATCGGATTCGCGCGCCAGCCGGGCGATGGCGCTGGCATAGGCGGCGCGATAGCGCTCTGCATCGGCAAGGGTCATCGCCGCTTCGCCCAGCATGTCGAAACTGTGGGTCAGGCCGCGCTTGCGCTCTGGCGCGGCGCGTTCCAGCGCTTCGTCGATCGTGCGGCCAAAGACGAACTGCCCGCCCAGAATGCGCATTGCCTGCGTCACCGCCTTGCGGATCACCGGCTCGCCCAGCCGCCCGATGGCACGGCGCACAGTGGCACCCATTCCGCGCTGATGCTCCTCCGGCTTGTCCAGCACTTCGCCGGTCAGCATCAGGGAGAAGGTTGCGGCATTGACGAAGCTGGACGAGCTTTCGCCCAGATGATCGCCCCAGTCGATATCGCCCAATTTGTCGCGGATCAGCGCATCGATTGTGGCACTGTCGGGCACGCGCAGCAGCGCCTCTGCCAGACACATCAGCGCAATGCCCTCTTCCGTGGCGAGGCCATAGGCGTGGAGGAAAGCGTCGAGCCCGCTCGCCTTGTGTTTGCGCGCGCCGGTGATCAGCGTGGCGGCAAGGGCGCTGGCCTGTTCATGCTGCTGGCTGGCAGGGGCGGCTTGTGCAAGCCGTTCGGTAATGCAGGCCGCTTCGTCCATGCGATAGGCGGCGCGCAGGGCAGAGCGGTCAAGCGGGACGGCAATAGTCATGCAGCGACTCATGGCAAGGCGGGGACACTCCCGCCCGCTTGCACCCGGTTTCATCTGTAATCAAGTAGCTGCACTCAAGCAGCTGCGTGATCCTCGTCCACCCAGTCACGGCGGATCGTGCGTGTCGCCAGCAGAGCGAGTACCGAGGCCAGCAGATAGAAGCCAAGGCAGGACACGGTTGCATAGAGCAGCGCGTCATCGCCATAGGTGCCCGTGAACCGGTCTGACAGCCAGCCCATCAGCATGGGGCCAACCCCAATCCCGATCAGATTGTTGATCATCAGGAAGCTGCCCGAAGCGGT
>JAGREF010000081.1 GCA_020446665.1 Sphingomonadaceae bacterium | reverse complement strand
CGGCAGGCGCAAGCGCGGGGATCGCAAGGCCGGTTACAGCCAGCGCCAGCAGGGGCGCACTGACTATGTTTGCAAGGCGAGCGGCAGCTTTAGCGGGCATCGGACAGGCTCCCATCAGGCAATTCCTCAGCCAATGGTTGCAAGGCGATGGGGAGATGGCAAGCGGGGGTGCAGTTCATGACGGGAATTGTCATGGGTGTGCGCTGAAGGGAGAGAGATTGGCCTCACGACGGCGACACACAATAGCATGCCCCCGACGATGATTTTCCTACACGCCCGCAACGCGCTACTCTCGCAGCGGCTCTTTCAAATCGTGATTCGCGCCCAATGGACGCCGTCCCCACGGGAAAGCCCCTCTCCCGCATGTAACTCATCAACTAGCTGGCCGCGACTCGGGCAGCGCATATGAAAACGGCCGCCGAACTTTCGTCCGGCGGCCGCTCCAGATTTCGGGGCTGGAAAGATCAGCCAGCGACAGCCGCAGCCACTTCTGCTGCGAAGTCGGTTTCTTCCTTCTCGATGCCTTCGCCGAGCTGGAAGCGGACATAATCCTTCAGCACGATTTCGCTGCCGGCATCCTTGCCAGCCTTGGCGACAACGTCTGCCACAGGGGTCTTGTTGTCCATCACGAAGAGCTGGCTGAGCAGCGCATTTTCCTTGGCGAATTTCTTCACCGCGCCGTCGACCATCTTTTCCTGCACTTCAGCGGGCTTGCCACTTTCAGCAGCCTTTTCCGCAGCGATCTTGCGCTCACGCTCGATCACTTCGGGGTCGAGGCTGTCAGCGTCCAGCGCCTGCGGGAAAGCGGCGGCAATGTGCATCGCCAACTGCTTGGCCAGCGGCTCCAGCACGTCAGCCGGAGCAGCGCTTTCCAGCGCGACCAGCACGCCGATCTTGCCCAGGCCATCGGCCACGGCATTGTGCATGTAAGGCACGATCACGCCCTGGCTGACCGAAACGGTCTTCATGCGGCGGACCTGCTGGTTTTCACCGATGGTTGCGACATTGTTGGTCAGCTTTTCGCCCACCGTGCCGCCATCGGGCCATGCTGCGGTCTTGAGCACTTCCACATCATCGCCATCCACGCCGAGCGCAACCGCAGTGGTCTTGCGCACGAAATCCTGGAACTGGTCGTTCTTGGCGACGAAATCGGTTTCGGAGTTCACTTCCACGGCCACGCCGC
Organism: Sphingomonadaceae bacterium; assembly: GCA_020446665.1. Lineage (GTDB taxonomy): Bacteria > Pseudomonadota > Alphaproteobacteria > Sphingomonadales > Sphingomonadaceae > JACXVD01. Next base: position 4,674 of record JAGREF010000081.1, on the reverse strand, counting down.
GAGTACCTTCCACAGCCACGCCCACGAGGCCTTCTGCCGCAGTGCGGCTCGACTTCTTGGCAGCAGCGGCCAGACCCTTGGCACGCAGCGCGTCAACCGCGGCTTCGATATCGCCATCGGTTTCGGCCAGCGCCTTCTTGCAGTCCATCATGCCCGCGCCGGTTTTTTCGCGCAGGGCTTTCACGTCAGCGGCAGTATAAGCCATCTGTAGTGTCCTTTTTGAATAGTGTCCGGCGTCAGGCCGCCTGACCCGACGCCTTGGAGACAAAATGTGACGCGAAGCTTACGCTTCGGCGGCAGCTTCAGCCGGTGCTTCGGCAGCAGCTTCAACCGGCGGCTGTTCCATCGCACCGAAATCGGCACCCGAATTGACCACGCCTTCGCCCTTGCCGGCCAGCGCTGCATCACGCACCGCGTCGCAATAGAGGCGCACGGCGCGGGCAGCATCATCGTTACCCGGAACCGGGAAGGCGATGTTGCTGGGGTCAACATTGGTGTCGAGCACGGCAATCACGGGGATACCGAGCACGGCAGCTTCCTTGATCGCCAGATCTTCCTTGTTGGCGTCGATCACGAACATCACGTCCGGGATGCCGCCCATATCGCGGATACCGCCCAGCGACAGTTCCAGCTTGTCACGCTCGCGAGTGAGCTGAAGAACTTCCTTCTTGGTCAGGCCCGAGGTCTCACCCGAAAGCTGCTCTTCCAGCATCTTGAGGCGCTTGATCGACTGGGAGATGGTCTTCCAGTTGGTCAGCATACCGCCCAGCCAGCGATGGTTCACGAAGTGCTGGCCGCATGCGCGGGCTGCCTGCGCTACCGGCTCCTGCGCCTGACGCTTGGTGCCGACGAACAGCACCTTGCCGCCCGCACGGGTGGTGGCGGTGACAAAATCCAGAGCGCGCGCGAAGAGCGGCACGGTCTGCGACAGGTCGATAATGTGAACACCATTGCGGGCGCCGAAGATATACGGCTTCATCCGCGGGTTCCAGCGGTGGGTCTGGTGGCCGAAATGTGCGCCGGCCTCAATCAATTGCTGCATGGAGACGACAGGTGCCGCCATAATATAATTCCTTCCGGTTATGCCTCTGGAAAGCTGGAACCCGTGCGGATCATCCCGCTGCGGGCACCGGTATGTGTGCCTTCCATGTGGATTTGCCCGTCTGAAAACCGCCCGGAAATGGCCGGAATCAACACGGACCGCGCGCCATTAGCTGGCGGCAGAGGGAAAATCCAGCCCTTTTCGGGCGCAAAAAAATGCAAAGGAGGCAAAAAACGCCTTGACACAGGCGGAACAAAAAGAGAACATTGCGTTCATCGGCGGAACAGAGTTCCTCTGGTAAGTGTTATCACCAAGATTTCCACAGCCTGTCAACAGGGTTGTGGGGCCACTGGAAAGATCAAAACGATGCTCGCACTGTTCCTCTCCCTGCTCTTCTCCGCCATCGCCTTTGTTGCGACTGTGGTGATCGTGGATGCCTGGCTTAAGGGTCGCGGCGCGTGGCAGCGGCTGCAGGCTGATGCAAGGCAGCTTGATCTGGTAGAGAACGGGCTGCGTGCCCCGGCCACACTGGGAATGCTGAATATGGACCAGCGCATGCGCCCCGCCCATGCGGCACCGCGCCCGGCTTCGCCCCGCCCTACACGGCGGCGGATTGTTCCGCTGAGCGCTGCCGCCTGATCCGTGCGTAACGGATCATGATGTAAGGCATGAGGAGCAGATAGCCGACACCGATCGCCGCCAGAGTCCACCATGGCTCTTCCAGCAAGGCGGCAAACAGGATCGCAACCATCGCAATCATCGGCAGGCGCCAGCTACGGCGTGGCCGGATGGACGCCCAGCTAAGCGTCGCAAGGTTCGAAATCATCAGCATCGCGACAATGACCAGCCACAAGCCCACAGCAAGCGGGTGCTGAAATTCTTCACGACCAGTCGCCATCCACAGGAAGAAGGGCATAAAGGCCAGCCCCGCCCCGAGGGGAGCGGGCACTCCGGTCAGAAAGCCGGCGGATTTATGCGGCTGCTCGTCCATATCAATCTGCGCGTTGAAGCGCGCCAGCCGCAGCGCGCAGCTAATCGCAAATGCCAGCGCCGCGAACCAGCCGAGTGTGCGCATCCCTTCGAGCGACCACATGTAAAGGATCAATGCCGGCGCAACACCAAAGCTGAGCGAATCTGCCAGGCTGTCCAGTTCCGCGCCAAAGCGTGACTGCGCCTTCAGCAAGCGAGCGATCCGCCCGTCAATCCCGTCAAGGATACCAGCCAGCAACACGGCCCCCACGGCCATGGCCCAATCGCCGGTGATGCCAAACCGGATACCGGTAAGGCCCGAAGCCAGGGCTGCTGCAGTGATCGCATTGGGAACAACCGCCCTGAGCGACAGGCCCCGCGTGCCCGCCCGGCCAGCAGGGACTTCATCCTCTGCCGATTTGGGACCCAGGCGGACCGGGTCGTCGCTCACTGGGCGATGCCTTCGATCAGCTTCTGCTGCCCCAATTCGGCCAGGATCGTCTCCCCGGCGATGACCCTTTGGCCAAGCAAGACCTTGGGATCCGTGCCTGCAGGAAGATAGACATCCACCCGGCTGCCAAACCGGATCAGGCCAATCCGCTGCCCAGCAGCCAGAATATCGCCGGGCTTTACAAAGGGCACAATGCGCCGTGCCACCAGCCCCGCGATCTGCGTGAACCCGACCAGCAATCCGTCAGGCCGCTCGATCAGGATGTGCTGCCGCTCATTCTCTTCACTCGCCTTGTCGAGATCTGCATTCATGAACTTGCCGGGAATATACACGACCCGGCGCACCGATCCGCCAATGGGAGCACGATTGATGTGCACATCAAACACGCTCATGAAAATGGAAACACGGGTCACAGGGCCTGCTGCCAGACCGGGCGCGCCTGCACCGTCATTGCCAACCAGCTCAGCCGGTGGATCCACCTGCGTGATCAGGGAAACCAGCCCGTCAGCCGGCGAGACAATGTAATTCTCGCCCTGTGGCACAACCCGCTGCGGGTCGCGGAAAAAGGCGAATACCCCCGCAGACAGGAGCAAGAGCGGCCATCCTATCCATCCCCAGCCCAGCAAAAGCGGAATGAGACTGATGACGACAGCAATCGCCCCGAATTTGCGCCCTTCAGGATGGATCGCCGGCCATTGCCAGCTCGCATCCCCGCGCCCTCTATTATCTAACAAATTACCGGCCATCCGCTTCACTTAGGCGCAGCCAGCATCATCCACAAGCCGCGGTGGTGCCAGAATCTGTGAGTCAGCAAACCTTGCGCACAAAAACCGTGCCCGCTGAATAGCCGGCGCCGAAACTGCAGATCAGCCCGATATCACCAGCCTGCAAATCTTCATTATGCTTGTGGAAGGCGATGATCGAACCGGCACTGGAGGTATTGCCATAGCGATCGAGCACGGTCGGGCTTTCGTCCGCATCCGCCTCATGACCCAATACCTTATGCGCGATCAGGCGGTTCATGCCGGCATTGGCCTGATGCAGCCACAGGCGTCGCAGGCTTTGCGGGTCGATCCCCAGTCGCTCGGCCTGCTCGATAATCATGGTCGCAACCATTGGCACGACCTCCTTGAACACCTTGCGCCCTTCCTGAACGAACAGCTTGTCTTTCTGCCCTACCCCTTCCGGGCTGGCGCGGTTGAGGAAGCCGAAATTGTTGCGGATATTGTTGGAGAAGACTGTCTTGAGCTTTGTGCCGAGAATGTCCCAATGCTGCGCCGGGGCCATGGCTTCATCTTCCACCAGCACGGCCGTGGCGACATCGCCGAAGATGAAATGACTGTCCCGGTCGCGCCAGTTGAGATGGCCGGAGGTGATTTCCGGGCTGACCACCAATACGCTGCGCGCATTGCCCGCTCGAACATAATCAGCCGCAGTCTGAATTCCGAAAGTGGCGGAGGAGCAGGCCACATTCATATCAAACCCGTATCCCTGAATGCCCAGCGCGTCCTGTATCTCGACGGCCATCGCGGGATAAGCGCGCTGCATATTGGAGGCGGCTACAATTACGGCATCGATGTCTGCAGCGGTCTTGCCCGCCTGTGCCATCGCTTCGCGCGCTGCGGAGACGCCCATCTCGCACTGGATGGATTGTGCTTCATTCGGTCGCTCGGGCAGATAGGGGGCAAGGCGATGAGGGTCCACAATCCCGGCTTTATTCATCACGTAGCGCGATTTTATGCCTGATGCTTTTTCTACAAACTCGGCGGACGACGGCTGCAGTGCCTCGATCTCGCCCGCTGCGATCTGGCTCGCATGTTCGGTATTGTAGATTTCCACGTAGGCGTTGAATGACTCTACCAGTTCTTTATTGCTGATGGACTCTGACGGGGTGTAGAGGCCAGTTCCACTGATGACGATATCGGGCATGGTAGAGATTTCCAGTAATTAACGTATGCGGCCCCCGATCGCATGCAACATCGGGGGCCGCAAGATTTTTTATACGATCAACCCGCCGCTTTGCGTTGATCCAGCGGTGTGAAATCGCGCTGCGTGTAGCCCGTATACAGTTGTCGTGGGCGCCCGATGCGGTAGCTGCCGCTGATCATCTCGTTCCAGTGAGCAATCCAGCCGACCGTGCGGCCCACTGCAAAAATGACGGTAAACATGCTGGTTGGAATGCCCATGGCCTTGAGAATGATGCCGGAGTAGA
>JAGREF010000080.1 GCA_020446665.1 Sphingomonadaceae bacterium | reverse complement strand
CCCGCGCACCGATTTCACGGCCATCACCTGCTTCCAGCGTCGCTTCATCGCCGGGCCTGATGCGGGCGGCGTCGGCTGATGGCAGGGCCACTTCGATCTGCAATCCGTCCGGATTGACCACCTGGAAGAGTTCTTCACCGGCATCCACAAAGGAGCCGAGCACGATCGGAGCAGCGGTTATGCGACCCGAAAGTGGGCTGGTGACCGCAAGCGATCGCCCATCGCCGCTGACCCCGGCCGCTGCGACAGCTGCCTGCGCGCGGGACAGTTCGGAGCGGGCGACATCGAGATTGGCACGAGCGGCTTCGAGGTCCTGCCGGGCGGTGACATTGGCTTCAAACAAGCGCCGCTCACGATCGTAAGCCGAGGACAACTCGGTTACGCGCGCACGTGCGGCACTCAATTGCGATGCCAGCGCAGCGGCATCGGCGCTTTCGATCCTGGCGACCGTTTCGCCCTGACGGACGTAATCGCCCAGCGTCTTGCCAATGCTGCGGACGACACCCGTCGCGCGGGCATCAATTCGCGCACTTGCGGTGGGGCTTGCTGCGACGGTGGCCGGAAATACCAGTTCCACGCCGGCGCCCGCCTGGACCGTTACGACTGCGATCTTCGCAGCTTCGATTTGCGCGCCGTCGAGCGGTACCAGGCCTTCGGCCGCTTCACCCTCGGCACCTTCGGCATGGGCCTCGCCTTCGGCATGAGCGTCACCTTCTGCGTGGGATTCCTCTCCACTCGAAGGCCAGAGAAAATACAGCAGCGCTGCGACGACAAGCACGATCCCGGCGATAATCGCCAGTGTTCTGCGGTTCATGGAAATATTCCTCATTGTGCGGCCAGCCTGATAAGTTCGGCGGCGGCCTGCCCCCGGTCTTGCTGCGCGGCGATCAGTGCCTGGCGGATCGCGTCGCGCGCATCAGCGGCGCTCAACACCTCGATCAGGGGAAAGCGGCCGTTGCTGTAACCGATCTGCACCAGCCGCAGTGCTTCCTCCGCCTGGGGCAGGGACGTAGTGGAAAGGGTTTCAACGCGCGCCTCAGCGGCCAGATAGGCCGAGCGTGCGCGCATCACTGCCTGTTCGTAATCAGCCAGTGCCACCGCTTCACGAGCTGTTGCTGCGCGCAGATTGGCCTCGGCAGCGGCGATATTGCCCTGATTGCGGTTGCTGAACGGGAGCGGGATCGAAACGCCAACGATGAAGGCATTTGCGTTGCTTTCTTCAAAGCGCCGGACACCAGCCGAGATGGTCGGATCGGGAACGCGCAAGCTGCGCTCCCGCGCGATTTCGGCGGCAGCGGCAGATGTGGTGGCCCGCGCAACCTCTAACTGCAGCGGTGAACACCCCGCCAATACATCGCCTGGCGGTACAATTGCGGGAAACTCGCTCGGCACCAGGGGCGGTGCTGACTGTTCGCTCCACAAGGCGGCAAGGCCGGTCCGCGCTGCCAGACTGGCTGCTTGTGCAGCCTCCAGCTCTGCCTGCGCTTCGGCGAGCGCGGCTTGCGCCCGCAAGGCCCGAAGCGGCGGTTCGCGGCCCACCTCCACCAGCAGGTTCGCGATGCGAGCCAGCTCCTCGTTGCGCGCGACGATATCGCGGGCCAAATCGACACGCGATGCCGCTGCAACGGCGGTGATATACCGCTCGCGCACCAGATAGCCGAGCTCGGCCTGGGAAAGACTGGCTCTCAGGTTCGCCAGATCGGCCTGTGCCTCGGCCGCTTCGATCCGGGCGCCGCGCTTGCTACCTAGTTCGAGCCGCTGACCGACCGAAAGGGTATATTCGGTCGCACGCAGACCGGAAAACATGCCGCTACCGGCGAAGTTCTCGGCCTCGAATGACACGTCCGGGTTGGGGCGCAGGCGAGCCTGGCCGATCAACGCCTCTGCCGCCGCGCTTTCCGCACGTGGTCCGATGAGACGCGGGTTGCTGTCGGATGACTCAGAACTTTCTGCGACCCCGCTAAGATCGAGCGCTTCATCAAGCGACACGACAAGTGGCTCCTGCGCAGCGGCAGGGTCCATCAAAGTGGCGAAGGCCAGCCCTGCAATCAGGGCGCCCCGCCAGAACATGGCTGACATTTTGGATTACTTCCTCTGCTGACGTTCGAAGACGGCACCGGAAGCATTCCCGGTGCGCGCGGAACGTCAGGCTCGAGGAGGAGGGCTCAGTATCTCGCGCTCAACCGAAGGCAGACAGGCAAAGCGCGCTGCCAGGTGGACGGTCAGAGGGCTCGGGCTCTCCACATCAGCGACCACGTTTTCCACGTTGGACCCATGGTGACAATGCCCGTGCGCGCACACGCCATGCTGCTCGACAGGAGCGTCAGTATTGCCCGGATCATCGCCGCCTTGCGCTTCCGCCTGATGGACAAAGGCCATGATTTCCGCGTCGCCGGAAAAAGCCTGTTCGGACCCGCAGGTTGCGGCGTCTGCCACCGTTGCAAAGACAAGCATCACCAGCGCCAAAAGTATGGCCAGGGGGCGCAGGGCAACAGGGCGGAGAGTGAATGTCACTGTATCGGCGCCGCGTCTAACATTGGCAAAGAAGTCGGGCAAGTTGCGAATAAATCTGCAATATATGAGGTTATAATGTTTCGTTGGAGCCGAGCATGGCAAGTTATGACCTGCCTGCTCCTGAAAACCGGGCGATCTCAGACTGGAGATCATCCGGAATTGGCATCGGAGAAAAAGCACTGATACGCGCCCTTCCGCTATTGCCGATAGGAAGACGTCGAAGACCGTTGCCGACAGGCGCGAGCATGAGTCGCGCAATCTGCCCCGCGACCTCGCGCCAATCGCGCACGTGCCAGGCGAATTGCAGCATTTCCCAATGAGATCTGATGTGCGCCCAGAACAGAACCTGCGCAACGATATGCGCGCGCTCTAGATGGCCCCATGCGGCTTCATTGTCGCGCCGGCTGCGGGCCGCAGTGTATAGCGCATACTCGGTCGCTAAAAAGCTGAGCCGTGCGGATTTCTCGTCAGCGCTCATGCCATAGCACTCACTATGCAGACGCTCGCGTTGCACCGAGCTCACGGCGCGCCTGAGAGATAATCTGCCAGCCTCCGTGAAGTCCAATGGCCGCCATGATGAATGCGGCGAGCAGATCAGGTAAACCGCTACCAGTAAACATGACGGCGACTCCGGCCCCGATAACTACAACGTTATTGATCGCGTCGTTTCGCGAACATACCCAGACAGACTGCATATTCGCGTCGCCGCTGCGGAACCGGAACAGCATCACGGCGACCGACAGATTGACCAGCAATGCAAGAGCACCGACCGCGCTCATGGCTATCGGTTCCGGATCGGAACCAGCGATAAGGCCCCAGATTGCCCAGCAAAGCACACCGAGTGCAAAGCCGAAAATGGTCATGCCTTTTATCAAAGCGGTCCTTGCACGCCAGCCAATCGCCATGCCTGCCACGCCCAGGCTAACGGCATAGTTGGCTGCATCGCCGAAGAAATCGAGCGCGTCAGCCTGCAAGGATCGCGAGCCTGCCACCACACCTGCCACCATCTCGACAAGGAACATTGTGCCGTTAGCAAACAGCGCAATCCACAAGGCCCGCCGCCATTCCGGCCGGTTCAGATTTTCGGTGCTCCCGCAAGCGGCAGCGCAGCAATTGTCAGCCATGGCCTACTCTTTGGAATTTGCGAGTCGGCCCTCTATATGCACCCTGTAGCTGCTACAGGGTCAAGCGATGAAAATTGGCGAACTTGCAAAAGCCACCGACACGCAGGTCGAAACGATCCGGTATTACGAACGGATTGGTCTTTTAAGCGCGCCGGCCAGGTCGGCCGCAAATTATCGGATCTACGATGCCGCGCACCGCTCCCGGCTGAGCTTCATCCGCCACTCCCGCCAGCTGGGATTCACGATTGACGATATCCGCTCGCTGCTCGATCTTGCCGATCAGCCGGAGCGTGATTGCGCCGAAGCGGACAGCATCACCACGCGGCATTTGCGTCAGGTCGAAGCCAAGATCTCCCACCTGAGCCGGTTGCGGGATGAGCTGGTCAGGATTTCCGGGCGGTGCCGCGGAGGACTTTCAGCCGACTGTAAGGTGATCGAGGCACTGGCTGACCAAACGCAATGCGATAAGATGCACAATTGACGAGCTATTAGGCAACGCCTTCAGTATCGCTCGGGGAAACCAGATGGATCATGGTCGTTCCAAGGCTGCTATGCTATGCGCGCTGGCGACGGAGGCAAGCGCGCCTTGAGTAGCTGAGGGATGACCGCGTCAGCCACGATCAGCTTGATTCAAAGTCGCCGCGCGCTTATTCGCAGCGAGTGTCCTTCAAACGCACCTTCACTATGCTCTGCTGCTTTCTCAGCCTGTTCGTGCAGGTGGCTGCACATGCAGCTGCTGTCCCGCAGCCTGCGGCAGCGAGCACGGATTGCGCAGGGATGGCGCAAGCTATGCCCCAGCATCAGATGGAAGATCAGGGCGAACCCACCGACAGGGAGGGGTGTTGTCCGGACATGACGCTCGAATGTCTAGTCGCCATGAATTGCTTGCCGCCCTTGACTCTTGCGAGTTCCAGCGAACACCAACCGACCAGTTTCCGGCTCACGCCTGTATATTTGCGTGCCAGCGTCAGCTCGCTGGAAAGCGAACCTCCGCCTCCGCAATCGCCACCTCCTCGATTCACTCGAACCGTTTGAGTTTATCCGGCGGCGCATTGCGCTGCGTGTGAGACTGGCGGGTGAATCAGGTGTGGCTTTCGGTCTTTGAGCGGATCGGGCTTCCTTTCGTCTCGTCAGCTCGGTTTGTGCGAGTGACGTTTTATGAATTGGCGAATTGGCTGGGTGCCGCTTTCGGCCCTGCTTGCCGCGCAGGCTGCCCAGGCGCAGCCGGTCGGCTTCGATGAGGCGATTGAGATCGCCCGCACGGAAACACCGCTTGTGGATGCACGGGTGCTGCAGGTAGATGCGCGTGAGCGCCGCGCTGAGGCTGTTGACGAGCTGCCCGATCCGCGTCTGAGCGCCGGCATCGCGAACCTTCCCGTGACCGGGCCGGTTGCGTTCGAGCCGGGCCGCCAGTTGCCCACGCAGTTTGCCATCGGGATCGCGCAGGACTTTCCCAACCTCGCCAAAAGGCATGCCGATCGATCGATCGCCGATGCCGAAACGGGTATCGCGCGGGCCGCGCTTGCCCATGCCCGCCATCATGGCGCGATTGGTGCGGGCGAGGCATGGGTGCTGCTCTGGTATTCCCAACAACGCGCCGCCTTGACCAGAGACGGCCTTGCTCAATTGCAGCAACTGGTTGCCCCTGCGCGTAGCACAATTGCCAGCGGATCGGCCCGGCCAGCGCAGAGCCTCGAAATTCGCCGGGCCCTGATCGCGATGGAGGATGTGCTCACTGCCATTGAAGCGGAACAGGACATCGCCCAGGCAGCGGTGGCCCGCTATGTTTCGGTCGCTGACGCGGAGGCCATCGGGCCAGGCCCGGGCCTGATGGTCGATGTGGCGCAATTGCGCACGACGCTGGCGCACAATCCTGAAATCGCGATTGCCGATGCGCGGTCGGGCCGCGCCGAGGCGGCGACGGATCGCGCCTTGGCCGATCGCCGACCCGATTTCGGAATCAGCGTCAATTACGGGCGACGCGACGGACAGTTTGGCGATGCGGTTTCGGTGATGGGGTCTGTAACCTTGCCCATATTTACCGACCGGCGCCAGCAACCACGGATCGAGGCAGCCCAAGCCGAAGCCACTGCTGCGCGCGCAGAACGCGATGAGCAATTGCGCGCGCTGGAGGCGCAGTTTGCAGCAGATGTGGCTCGGTGGCGCAGCGCGGTGACGCAATGGGAGCGTGCGCAAAGCGAATTGCTCCCGCTCGCCCGGCAGCGCGCCGATCTCGAAATGGCCAGCTATGAGGCCGGACGGGCGACGCTGCTCGATGTGATTGCCGCGCGCACGGCATTGATCGAACTCGAACTCGAAATTCTGGAGCGGGAAAGCGCCGCTGCCCTTGCGGCCACCACCCTCCGCCTGACCTATGTGGAGCATCGGCCATGACGGACGACACACGCAAGATCGCAAAATGGAAAATCACTATCGGTGTTGCAATCATCGCGTTGGCAGGTGCTGCGGGCGGATTTGGCCTTGCCGGTTGGATAATGCCGGGAGGCGATGCAGGCATGGCCATGACGGACGGCGAATGTGAGGACGTGCTCTACTGGTATGATCCCATGGTGCCGGGGCAACGCTTCGACGCGCCGGGACCATCGCCGTTCATGGATATGCAACTGGTTCCCAAATGTGCTGGAGGCGAGGCGCAAGGCAGCGGCGTCAGCATTGATCCGGCCATGGTGCAAAACCTCGGCATCCGGACGGTAGCCGCTGAATATGGCATGCTGGAACCAGGCACGATCGTTACCGGCACGCTGGCCTATAATGGCGGAGCAGTCGCGAATGTTCAGCCGCGCACGGGCGGCTACGTCCAGCGCACCTATGGTCTTGCGCCGCAGGATGTGGTGGTATCCGGCGCGCCGATTGCGGATGTCCTGGTGCCCGAATGGGGCGGCGCGCAAGCCGAATACCTTGCCGTCAGGGCAACGGGGGACGAGCCGCTTGCCCGCGCGGCGCGCGAGCGTCTGCGCTTGCTCGGCATGCCGGACACGATCATTTCCTCGGTTGAACGCAGCGGCAGGCCGCAATCGACGATCACGGTGACAGCGCCGCAATCGGGCGCGATCACCATGCTGGGCGTGCGTCCGGGCATGACCGTCTCGGCAGGGCAAAGCCTTGCCGAGATCAGTAGCTATAGCCCGATCTGGCTGGAGGCCGCCGTGCCCGAAGCACAGGCGGGCAGCGCCCGTGTCGGTCAGCCTGTCAGCGCCACGCTGACCGCCTTTCCCGACGAACGCTTTGCCGGCAGGATCATCGCCATCCTGCCCGGCGTTGCGGAAGCGAGCCGGACGCTCACCGTGCGCGCGGCACTGCCCAATCCGGGGCTGCGCCTGAAACCGGGCATGTTCGCGCAGGTCACGCTATCGAGCGAGCAGCGCGAGGCCTTGCTGGTTCCATCCGAGGCGGTGATCCGCACGGGCGAGCGAACACTGGTGATGATCGCGCGCGAGGGCGGCGGTTATCGCCCTGCCGAAGTTCGCATCGGCCGCGAGGCAGGTGGCCGGACCGAAATTCTCGCCGGACTTGGTGAGGGCGAAGAGGTGGTGTCTTCGGGTCAGTTCCTGCTCGATTCCGAAGCGAGCCTTTCCGGCATCGATGTGCGTGCCATTGACGATGCCCCGACAGCTTCCGCGCGCGGCGAAGGCCGTGCAAATACGGAAAGCCCGCGCGTCTACCGGGCAAACGGCACCGTGCAGCGTATTTCGGGGCGCAGCGTGACCTTGCGGCACGGGCCAGTTCCCGCATTGGGATGGCCCGCCATGACGATGGCGTTTGCCGCCGAGGGACCGGACCAGCTTCGCGGGTTGCGGCAAGGCGACCGGGTAAGCTTCACCTTTGAACAGGCAGATACCGGGCCGCACATCGTCTCGATCCGGAAGGCCGGCGAATGATCGCGCGGATCATCGATGGCGCGATTGCCAATCGCGTGTTCGTGATGCTGGCGGCACTCGCGCTTACGTTTGCGGGCCTGTGGGCGGTACGCACGACGCCGGTCGATGCCCTGCCCGATCTGTCCGACGTACAAGTGGTGATCCGGTCCAGTCATGCTGGCCAAGCCCCCCAGATTGTCGAGGATCAGGTCACCTATCCCCTGACAACCACCATGCTTTCGGTGCCGGGGGCCATGACGGTGCGCGGCTATTCCTTCTTCGGCGACAGCTATGTCTATGTGATCTTCGAGGACGGGACCGACCTTTATTGGGCGCGCAGCCGGGTGCTGGAATATCTCAATCAGGTCCAGGGCAGCCTGCCCGCAGGCGTTGAAAGTACGCTGGGGCCGGATGCTACGGGGGTCGGGTGGATTTATGAATATGCGCTGGTGGACCGGACCGGCGAGCACGATCTGGCGGGGTTGCGCAGCATCCAGGACTGGTTCCTACGCTACGAATTGCAGACCATCCCCGGCATCGCTGAGGTCGCCAGCGTTGGCGGGATGGTGAAGCAATACCAGATCGTGCTCGATCCCTACCGCATGGCCTCGCTTGGCGTCACCCATGCCCAAGTAGTCCGCGCGGTGCAGGCGGGCAATCAGGAGACGGGCGGCTCGATTGTCGAAATGGGCGAGGCTGAATTCATGGTTCGCGCCTCGGGCTACCTCAGCAATCTAGATGATTTTCGCGCGATCCCGTTGCGCGCTGCCGCGGGGGGCGTGCCGGTGACATTGGGTGATGTCGCCAACATCCAGCTCGGCCCGGAACTGCGGCGCGGTATTGCTGAACTGAACGGCGAAGGCGAGGTTGCGGGCGGAATCGTCATCCTGCGACAGGGAGGCGATGCGCGCGCAGCGATTGCGGCGGTGGAAGCGCGGCTCGACGAACTGCAGGCAAGCCTGCCCGAAGGGGTCGAGATAGTCACCACCTATGACCGCTCGCAACTGATCGACGCCTCGATTGAAAACCTGACGGGCAAGCTGATCGAGGAATTCATCGTCGTAGCAATAGTGTGCCTCTTGTTCCTGTGGCATGCACGCTCGGCGCTGGTGGCGATTGTGACCTTGCCGCTGGGCGTGCTGGCGGCCTTTGTCGTCATGCGGTTCCAAGGGGTCAGTGCCAATATCATGTCGCTCGGCGGTATTGCCATTGCGATTGGCGCGATGGTCGATGCCGCAGTCGTGATGGTCGAAAACGCGCACAAGCATATCGAGCGCTGGATCGAGGAACACCCCGGCATTATCATGACAGCGCAGCAACGCTGGCAGATCGTTGCCGACGCATCGAAGGAGGTTGGCCCGGCGCTGTTTTTCAGCCTGCTGATCATCACGCTGTCGTTCCTACCGGTATTCACCTTGCAAGCGCAGGAAGGGCGGTTGTTTGCGCCGCTAGCCTTTACCAAGACTTATGCGATGGCGGCCGCCGCGATCCTTTCCGTCACGCTGGTGCCGGTTCTGATGGGCTGGTTGGTCCGCGGCAACATCCCGGCGGAAGAGCGCAATCCGCTCAATCGCGCGCTGACCCGTGCCTACCGCCCCGGTCTTGACTGGGTCATGCGCCGCCCCAAGGCGACACTGGTGATCGCCGCGCTGATCTTTGCGACCACGCTGGTTCCCTTCACCCGGCTGGGCGGCGAATTCCTGCCCCCGCTCGATGAAGGCGATCTGCTCTACATGCCAAGCGCGCTGCCTGGCCTGTCTCCGGGTCAGGCATCCGCGCTGCTCCAGCGCACTGACCGTCTGATCATGACCGTGCCCGAAGTCGAAACCGTGTTCGGCAAGGCGGGCCGCGCTAACACCGCGACCGATCCCGCCCCGCTGACCATGTTCGAGACCACCATCCGCTTCAAACCGCGTGACCAATGGCGCGCCGGGATGACGCTCGACAAGCTGGTCGAGGAACTTGACCGCGTGGTGCAGGTGCCGGGCCTTGCCAATGTCTGGGTGCCGCCCATTCGTAACCGCATCGACATGCTGGCGACCGGGATCAAAAGCCCGATCGGGATCAAGGTTGCAGGAGAGGACCTGGCCCAGCTTGAACGCGTGGCATTGCAGGTCGAGGAGATTGCGGGCCAGGTTCCGGGGGTAAGCTCGGCGTTGGCTGAGAGGCTTTCGGGCGGGCGCTACATCGATGTCGACATCAACCGGGCTGAAGCAGCGCGCTATGGGCTCGACATTGCCGATGTGCAGCAGGTCGTCTCTGGCGCGATAGGCGGTGCGAATGTTGCACGCACGGTCGAAGGGTTGGCGCGCTATCCGATCAATGTGCGCTATCCGCGCGAATATCGCGACAGCGTGGACGATCTGCGCAATCTGCCGATGCTCACTCCGGGGGGCCAACAGATCACGCTGGCCTCTGTGGCGGATATTCGGGTGGCGAGCGGTCCGCCGATGCTCAAGAGCGAGCAGGGTCGCCCCACCAGCTATGTCTACGTCGATGTGCGCGGGCGCGATCTGGCTTCGGTGGTGTCTGAACTGCAAGGCACCATCGCCACCGACATCGATCTGCCGCCCGGCGTCAGCCTGTCCTATGCCGGACAGTTCGAATATCTCACCCGTGCCTATGAACGCCTGCAGATCGTCGTGCCGGCAACGCTCGCGATCATCTTCTTGCTGCTCTATCTGATCTTCCGCCGCTTGGATGAAGCGCTGCTGATAATGGGAACGCTGCCGTTCGCGCTGACAGGCGGGTTCTGGCTGCTTTACCTGATGGGCTACAATCAGTCGGTCGCAACCGCGGTCGGCTTTATCGCGCTTGCCGGGGTATCGGCGGAATTCGGCGTGGTCATGCTCATCTATCTGAAAGCGGCGCTGGCACGGCGAGGAGAAGACCCCGCCGGCAACGAAGTCGCAGAAGCGATCCGTGAGGGGGCTCTGCTGCGCGTGCGGCCCAAGGCGATGACCGTTGCGGTCATCCTCGCAGGCCTTTTCCCGATCCTCATCGGGAGTGGTGCGGGCGCAGAAGTCATGAGCCGCATTGCTGCGCCCATGGTGGGCGGAATGATCACCGCGCCGCTACTGTCGATGTTTCTGCTGCCTGCTGCCTATCTGCTGATGCGGCAGCCGAAAGCTAATCCTACGATAGACCAAGGAGATGAAGAATGCGTACCGCAACCAGGTTGATGATTGCCATTGTTCCATTCGCACTTGCTGCATGCAGCGAACAAAGCGAGCCGGATCAAAACGAGAATATGCCCATGGCGTCCCAGGATATGCCCATGAACGGCACCATGCCGATGGACGGTCAAATGGGCGAGGCCATGGGACAGATGGCGAATGCGCATGGCACCATTACGGCAATCGACGACGTGGCCGGAACGATCACGATTGATCACGGCCCTGTCGAGGCGGTCAGCTGGCCTGCCATGACTATGGCGTTTGAGGCGGATGAAAGCGAGCGGAAGAAGGTTAAGGTGGGCGACGAGGTCACCTTCGGCTTTCGCATGTCAGATGCAGGGAACGAGATAACTTCGATCGAAAATAAGTGATGCCGCCGTTCCTCGTAGCTCATCTATGCGCTGTCAGGAGACCGTGGGAGCAGTCGGCGGCATCCAGCGCGAATGCGGTGGATTTCAACCTCTGACTCGTCGCCCTCTTCTGCGGGCTACCGCTTTTGACTCTCGTCGGGGAGATACCCTTTCGTTCGGCTCGTTTGGCGCAAGAAGAGATGCTCTCCTGCAAAGACCAGCACGATGCCTATCGCCGCGTAGATCACAACCATCGGATCGCTGTTCAGCTTCACCCATGTAAAGGCGGCAAGGACAACGCCGTCCGCAGCCATGGCGGCAAGCAGGATCGTCGCTCTTGCCCCGACCTCGTTGCGCAGGTGCCGGAAGACACCCCAATGGACCAGCATATCCATTATGAGGTAGAAGAAGGCCCCTAGCGCCGCGATCCGCGTCAGGTCGAAGAGCACAGCGAGCGTGCCGGCTACGACGACCGTATAGATCAGCAAATGGCTGCGCAGGCTGCCCTTCATA
>JAGREF010000079.1 GCA_020446665.1 Sphingomonadaceae bacterium | reverse complement strand
CGCCCGAAGGGATCATCGGGAAGCAATTGGCTTCCTTCGAAACGCAGCAATCGACGATCACCGGGCCATCATGATCCAGCATGGCCTGAATGCCGGCATCCAGATCGGCTTCCTTCTCGATACGAATGCCCTTCCAGCCATAGCTTTCCGCCAGCATCACAAAATCCGGCAGGCTGTCGCTATAGGAATTGGAATAGCGGCTTTCATAGGTCAGTTCCTGCCACTGGCGGACCATGCCCATATATTCATTGTTGAGGATGAACACCTTCACCGGCAGGCGGAATTGCGTGGCGGTGCCCAGTTCCTGAATGTTCATCTGGATCGAGGCNNTCCTGCATGTTCATCAGCCACGACGCCTCGCCCGCCACGTTGATGACCAGAGCGTCGGGATGGGCGATCTGCACGCCGATCGAGGCGGGCAGGCCATAGCCCATCGTGCCAAGGCCGCCGCTGGTCAGCCATTTGTTCGGGCCAAAGAAATGGAAATATTGCGCAGCCCACATCTGGTGCTGGCCTACCTCCGTCGCGATGATCGGATCGCGGTGCTTTGTCAGGGCAAACAGGCGCTCAATCGCCTTTTGCGGCATGATTTCGAAGTCGCCAGGCTTGGCCTTTTCCGGATAGGCGAGGCATTCGCGCGCACGCCAGCCTTCGATGCGGGCCTTCCATTCGCCAAGGTCCTGTGCCTTGCGGTCACCCCAGACGGCGATCAGCTGTTCCAGCACATGGGCGCAATCGCCAATAATCGGCAGGTCAACGGCCACCGTCTTGTTGATGGAAGAACGGTCAATATCGATGTGGATCTTCTTCGAATCCGGGCTGAAAGCATCCAGCCTGCCGGTAACCCGGTCATCGAAACGCGCACCGATGCAGACCATCAGATCGCAGCGGTTCATCGCCATATTGGCTTCATAGGTGCCATGCATGCCCAGCATGCCCAGCCAGTCCGGATGATTCGCCGGAAAAGCCCCAAGGCCCATCAGCGTCGAGGTAACAGGCGCTCCGGTCAGGTCCTGCAAGCGGCGCAGCAATTCGCTGGCCCGCGGGCCGGAATTGATGATCCCGCCGCCCGTGTAGAAGATGGGGCGTTCAGCCGCCGCAATCATCTCAACCGCGTCGATAATATCTTCCGGCGCACCCAGCATGGGCGGGTTGTAGCGATGCGGCTTGCCACTGGCCGAGCTATCGCTGCCCCAACTGCCCACGGCAATCTGCACATCCTTGGGAATGTCGATCACAACCGGGCCGGGGCGGCCCGTGGTTGCAATGCGAAACGCTTCCTCAATCGTCGCCGCGAGGTCTTCGGGGTCTTTCACGAGGTAATTATGCTTGCTGCAATGGCGGGTGATGCCGATCGTATCCGCTTCCTGAAAGGCATCGCTGCCGATCAGGGCTGTGGGGACCTGTCCGGTGATGACCACCATCGGGATGGAATCGAGGAAGGCATCAGCAATGCCTGTCACAGCATTGGTTGCACCGGGGCCGGAGGTGACGAGCACCACGCCCGGCTTGCCGGTGGAGCGGG
>JAGREF010000078.1 GCA_020446665.1 Sphingomonadaceae bacterium | reverse complement strand
TGGATCACCAATGCCAAGGTCGACAGTGTCGAAAACGGCGTCTGCCATGTCACCGAAGTGAACGAGGATGGCAGTGAAAAGGCCAAGCATGATCTCGATTTCGGTTGGGCCATGATGCTGCCCGCCTTCCGCGGGATCAAGCCGCTGATGGGAATTGACGGGCTGGTGAACCCGCGCGGCTTCGTCATCACGGACAAGCATCAGCGCAATCCGAAATACAAGAATGTCTTCGGCGTGGGCGTGTGCATCGCGATCCCGCCGGTCGGCCCCACCCCGCTGCCGGTCGGCGTGCCCAAGACCGGCTTCATGATCGAAAGCATGGTCACGGCCACTGCCCAGAACCTCAAGGAAATCCTTGCCGGGCAGGAGCCCACCCACGAAGCCAGCTGGAACGCGATCTGTCTGGCAGACTTTGGCGATGGCGGTGTGGCCTTTGTCGCCAAGCCGCAAATCCCGCCGCGCAACACCAATTGGTCGAGCGACGGGAAATGGGTCCATCTGGCCAAGATCGGCTTCGAAAAATACTTCCTGCGCAAGATCCGCAAGGGTGAGAGCGAGCCTTTCTATGAAAAGCTGGCCTTGCATGTGCTGGGCGTGAAGAAACTCAATTTCGACTGAGGAGCAATTCTGATGAACCTTGATCGTGCTGTCATGGGTTTTGCCGGTATCGTGGTGCTGGCCAGCGCCATATTGTCGGTCACAGTCCATCCCTACTGGATCGGGCTGACCATTTTCGCCGGGCTGAACATGCTGCAGGCCAGCTTCACCGGCTTCTGCCCGGCGGCGATGATCTTTCGCGCCATCGGGGTAAAGCAGGGCTGCGCTTTCGATTGAGGACATGATGCAACGGTCAGTTCCCTCCTTGGTTGCCCCAACTTTCGCTGCCATTTCACTGGCGCTCTCAAGCTCGCCTGCTGCAGCGCAATCGCTGGAGCAGGTACTGGAGATCGTATTGGAACGGTCCCCGGCAATGGAGGCTGCGCGCGCACGTGAAGATGCGGCGGACGCAGCCATACGACAGGCGCAGGCCGAGCGTATGCCCATGGCCACGCTGCAAGGTCAGATCGGCACCGGTCGGATTGACCCGCAAGGTTTCTTCGCCCTGCCCGCTGCCAATGTAACCCCGCGCGCGGCGCAAATGGGCGCGGAAATGCCGATCCTCACATTCGGGCGGATTGGCTCAGCCGTCGATCAGGCCAAGGCCGGACGCGAACTGGCATCAGCAGGTGCCAATGCAGCGATGCTCGACCTGCGGCTGCAAGTGATCCGCGCCTATACTCAGGCGCTCGCTGCGCAGGAGCAGGTGGTAAGCTATTCCGCCATGGCGACCATGCTGGAGGAAGTCGTCCGCCAGTCGAAACTGATGTTCAAGGTTGGCGCAGCGACCTCCACCGATGTCGCACAGGCCGAAGCGCGGCTGGCAGAGGCCAGGGCCGGCCTTGCCCATGCGCGCGGCATGCTCGCCACGGCCAGGGCGCAGCTGGCAACGCTGGCTGGGCAGGAAATCACGCTGGACCCGACCCTGCCGTTGCTCCCGATCATCCCGCCCGATGCAGAACAGGCGCGGCAGATGGCGCTTGCGGATAATCCCATGGTGACACAGGCACGCAAGGCCGCTGAAATCGCGGAGGCCGGGTTACGCGGCGCAAAGGCAGAGCGCCTGCCAACCGTCGGCGTCTATGCCGAAGCCTCCACCATCCGTGACCAGTTCTTCCCCGGCTACAAGGCTGACAGCGCCAGCGTGGGCGTGCGCGGGCGCTGGCAATTTTATAGCGGCGGCCGGGTCGGCGCAAAGATTTCAAAGGCCGAAGCGGATGCCCGGGCAGCCAGCGCCGATGCGCGCTTGGCCGCACAGGCTGTGGAAGTGCAGGCGGTGCAGACTTTCGAGGCTGTACAGGCGGCCAAGGCGATGGTGATCGCCGCGGACGAACGCGCCCGCGCCACGGAAGAGGCGCTGCGCAGCACCCGGCTGGAAGTCGAAGCCGGTGCCAAACCGCAACTGGCGCTGCTTGACGCGATGCGCGAAGCGAGCGCTGCGGAAACGGCAAAGATTCAGGCGGCGGGAAATTTGCTCACCGCTGCCTATAGTCTGCGCAGCGTGACGGGGATGGATTCGCTCTAACCCCGTATCTCCCTGAGAGTTTCCGCCAGCCACGCCCGTGGTTCTGCACGGCGGCCAATATCAGCGACAAATTCCTGCCCCCGCGCCACGCTGCGCAAGCGCCCGCCGCGCAGCCAGCGGTCGGCGCGGTCATGATAGGACAACCCGCCCCGCCGCAGCCATGATGGCCGCTGCCACAGGCTCGGCTTGCCGCCCGGCACCGTCAGGCGCAATGCATCGCTGGCCCGCGCCGCCACCCCGCCCGCCCCCCGCCAGATCGTGTCATTCGAACCATGCGGAGCGAGCGCATGAGGATGATTGCAGCGGCTGAATTCTACCAGTCGTTGCGGATCGCAGCCCGCCAGCGGCACCACTTCCTCCACCTGCAACCAGCCAAAGATACGGTGATGCGGATTGCCGCCCGGTTCCTGAAACAAACCGAAGAACAGGAACACATCGCCCACGCCTACGCGCTGGTTTTCCAAGTGGGTCTGCGCGGCCCCAACCTGCCCGAACAGGCAGGTTCCGTCTGGCAGGAACATCGGGTCATGGTGGCACAAATCGCACGGCCCCAACCGCCCCCGGCTGGACCGCGCGGCATGGTCACCCAGCCCCAGCGCGCCATAGGTCGTACGCGAGGCAGCCCCTGCCGGGATCGGCAGGCTGAGCGGCTTGCCATTGACAATCGGCGACGGACCGCCGCCTGCAGCGCTGTCAAATCCCTTGCGACTGAAGATGATCTTCATAGTCCTGTTGTGACGTCATGGCCCATTCATGACAAGTCTTGCCAAATGCCAGTTTGCAGCTAGGACCGCATTCCCCGCGCGCCAGCGCAAGTGGCGCGCGCGTTGAAGAGGACAAGCGAATCCCCGATGCGACGTTTGATGCGCAATATCGGCTGGCTGCTGGGCGGGCGCGGCGTCAATGCCGTGCTCAGCCTCGTCTATCTCGCGCTGGCCACACGCACGCTGGGGCTGGAGGCATTCGGATATTTCGCGATCATCGTGGCGCTGGGGCAGACGGTTACTGGCTTGGCCAATTTCCAAACCTGGCAATTTGTCGTGCGCTGGGGTGCCGAAGCGGAAGGGCCCGGGGAAGCGACCGGCTTTGCCATCGCGCTCGACATGCTTTCCATCGTGTTTGGTACAATTCTATCGGCTGGTCTGGTCTGGACTGCGCAGTTCTGGCTGCCCTTGCCCAAGGAATTGCTTTGGCTGACCTTTGGCTATTGCTTCGTCTCGCTCGCAGCCATCCGTTCGACACCCACCGGCCTGCTGCGCCTGCGCTTCAAATTTGGCCTCGCCACTGCTGCTGATTCCGTTTTGCCGGTAACGCGCGCAACCGGCGCGATCCTCGCCTTCTTTTACATGCCGACAGTGACAGGATTCGTGCTGGCCTGGGGCGGCGCCGAAGTGGCGGTTGCGCTCGCCTACTGGATTATTGCCGCGCGTTCCGAGAAGATCGACCTGTCACAAATCAGCCTGTTGCGATTGCCGCGCGACCACCCTGATGCGTGGCGTTTTGTGTGGGCGACCAACATGTCCGGCAGCCTCGCTGTCGGAGCCAAGCAAGTGATGATCCTGCTGGTCGGCGCAATTGGCGGGGAAGCCTATGCGGGCGGTTTCCGCGTCGCGTCGCAATTGGGCCAGGCGCTGGTGCAACTGGCGCAGACCGTTTCCAAAGCCATCTACCCCGAACTGGTCGAGGCAAAGGAAGATGCGCTGGCATTGGCCCGGCGCATGGCCAATATCGCCGCCATCGGTGGCTTGCTGGCTATTGCCATCACCATCATTTTCGGGCGGCAGGCGCTGGTGCTGATTGCCGGGCAGGAATTCAACAAAATGTACTGGACGATGGTGATCCTGGCGATTGCCGGAGCCATCGAGTTGATTGGCGCGAGCCTCGAATCGCTGCTGGTGTCGGTTGGACGCGCAGGCACTGCCTTCTTGGCGCGGGCTATTCCGACCTTTCTGGCCTTCGCGGTGCTGGAAACGTCAATCGGCTGGGCAGGCCTGAAAGGTGCATCCTTTGCCGTGCTGGGGGCAAGCGCCCTGTCCGTGATCGGCTTCTACATCGCAATCCTTTCGCTCAGCCAGATCCACATCACGATTGACCCGCCAAAGACGCAGAAACCCCCACTGCCACCGCCGAATTAAATTCAGCCAGCGGGCACCCCCAGCGCCTGTCCTTCCTGTTGGAGCCGTTCGCTGGCTGCCGGATTCGCCGCCACGGCATCTTGCAGCGCCTTTACGGCCTTGTCAGCTTCGCCCAGCGTCATGCGGCTGCGCATCAGCATCACCCAGCCATCAATATTGGACGGATCGCTTTTCAGCCGGCCTTCCAGTCGCTCGACCATGGATACCGCCATGTCACGCTGTTCGCTGGGGCGCATCCGCCCGGCCGCATCCATTTGCTGCTGGTTGGGGCCAGGAATGGCATTGCCTGCGGTCAGTTCCGGCGCTTGCGGCTTGGCGGCATCCGCTTTGGCCAGTTTGCTCGCGGTTTCGATCTTGTTGATCTTGCCCACCTGTTCGATGGTCCGCCGCAGGTCTGCTTCCCATGGCGCGCCCGGCGGCGTGTCTTCCAGCAAGGCCAGCCAGTCGGCAATCGCCCCCTCATGATCGCCCGCCAGATCCTTGCGCACCGCCATGAAATAGCGTGCCCGCGGGTCAGTCGGGTCCAGCGCCAGCGCCTTTTCAAAAGCGCTAACGGCCTCCGCCGGCATCGGATCATCCTTGCTCGCCAGCACGCGCGCTTCGCCAGCAGAGGACCACAGCGTCGCATTATCCGGATCGCCCTCTGCCGCCTGGCGATAGGCGCGCGCGGCATCATCATAACGGCCCGCACTGTAATAGGCGAAGCCCAGTTCGCTCCATGCTTGTGCATTCATCGGGTCCGCCTTGGCCTGCGCCTCCAGCTCGCTAAGCGAGAGCGGCGCGTCGCTGTCAGGTGCTGCCACAGAAGCTTCCTCACTGTCTCCCTGCAAGGCGCGATACCCCACCGCGCCGCCTGCAATCAGCACGGCCGCAGCCAGCAGACCCAGCCCGATGCGTGAATTTCCGGTTTTTTCTGATGTGTCCTGTTGACTCTGGTCCATGTCCCGCGCTCAAAAGAGGAAAGAAAATTAGCGATCAAGGCTGGAGGTTTGCGCCTCATCGCCTATGATGGCAAGAAAAGGGTCGCGGGATCAACGGGGGGTTTTGATGCCGGATCGATTTCGCGTGGCTATTGTCGGATCGGGACCAGCGGGGCTGAGCGCCGCTGCCCGTGCGGCTGCGCTGGGAATGGCCCACATTTTGATCGAAAAAACCGATCACCTTTCAGACACGATCTACAAATACCAGAAGGGCAAATATGTGATGGCCACGCCATCCGTGCTCAATCTGCGATCCGATTTCGATTTTGAAGAGGGGATTCGCGAGGACATCCTCGGCACCTGGGATCGTCAGGTGGAAGAGCAGAAGGTCAATGTCCGCCTCAATTCCGAAGTGACAGAGATTACCGGGGAAACCGGCAATTTCACGATCAAGCTGAAAGGCGGCGATACGATCGAGGCCGAAGCGGTGGTGCTCAGCATCGGCACGCAGGGCAATCCCAACCTGCTACGCGTTCCGGGCGGTGACAATCCGCTCGTCCAATATCAGCTGGACGATCCGGAAGAATATTACGACGAGCATATCACCGTGATCGGGTCTGGCGATGCCGGGATCGAAAACGCGCTGGGTCTGGCCAAGGACCCCAAGCAAAACAACATCGTCTCCATCCTCAACCGGGGTGAAAGCTTCGCCCGCGCGAAGAAGGGCAATGTCGATGCGCTGATGGAAGCCGAGCAGGAAGGGCGCGTGCTGGTGCGGCGCGAAACTTCCCCGGCGGAAGTAAAAGATGGCCAGCTGGTGCTGGAAACGCGCGACGGGCAGGAAACCATCCCCTGCAACCGCATCATCGCACGCATGGGTTCCAAGCCGCCCCGCGATTTCGTGGAAGCCTGCGGCATCGAATTCACCAGCGAGGACCGGGACGCATTTCCCAAGCTTTCGCCAAGCTTTGAAACAACCAAGTCCGGCATCCATGTGATCGGTGCGCTGGCGGGCTATCCGCTGATCAAGCACTGCATGAACCAGGGCTACGACGTGATCGAATTCCTCAACGGGAATGCCGATCTCAAGCCCGCGGACGAGGAAATCCTTGAGCAGCGCTTTGCCGGGCTGCCGGGCGGGCGCAGCGTCAATGAATGGCTGGAAACCTTCAACCGGCAGGTCGTGATCCTGCAGGAGCTTTCGCCGCTGCAAATGCGCGAACTGATGCTGGAAAGCCGCGTCCATTCCTACAGCAAGGGCGACGTCATCTTCGAACGCAACGCCGAAGGTTCCTCCATGTTCGCCATTGCCGAAGGGTCTGTGGCGGTGGAGATCAACCCGGCGGATTCCTCCATCACCGTGCCGATCGAACAAGGCTCCATCTTCGGCGAAGTGGGCCTGATTTCCGGGCGCAAGCGCG
>JAGREF010000077.1 GCA_020446665.1 Sphingomonadaceae bacterium | reverse complement strand
CATCATTGCGGAAATTCACGCCCTGTTGCGGCGCGTAGAAGCCATAGGTCACCGAACCGCCAGAAATGATTGGAGAACCGCTGTCATATACCCAGCTGGTGATAAAGCTGGCATCCGCAGTATTGTGGAACCACGCATCCGCATCCGGGCCGGAATAGCGGCTGACGGTAAACCCGATGGTCGCACCATAACCGGGCTGGTTAGTGATGGTCGAAACGTCTCCGTTATTGACGTAGCTGACATTGCCCCCCGCGTCATAAATCACATGCGAAGTCGCCCAGGACAGGACCGATTCCTCCGGGACGATATTGGTCCCGGTAATGGATTGCCCCGCTGCAATCGTGGTGTCAGCCACAATATAGGTCGGGGCATTTGGCACAGCGTGCGGGTTAAAGCCGTTGAAGTTCTCGGCAGTGAAATCCGCGACATTGGTGTTCTGGAATGTGATCGCAACGTATGAGCTATATCGTCCTGAAATAGAGGGATGGAGCACCAGAAGCACATCATTGCCCTGTTGCTGCAATTCATAGACGCCCAGCGCGAACGGATCGGCGCCGTTTTCAAGCAGCCACAGAACACCAGGCGAACTGACATCAAAAGAAGAGGTAAACTGCCCGGCCAGATCAATGATATCGCCATTTGGCCCGGTCTCGAAATCGGTGATGACGGAACCGAAACTGTCTACGCCAGCGACATATTCAACCGTATCCCGGCCCGAACCGAGCGTGATCGTGCCGAAATGCCCATCGGTAATCAGGTGGTCATCGCCCGCGCCGAGATCGACGGTGTAATTGGGGGTGATCATGGTCACCAGATCGGTTTCGTCGAGATATTCGTATGTGCCGACCCAGGCATCGGTAATAGTGACGAGATCATTCCCGTCGCCGGCCAGGATCGATCCGGCCGGCATGGCCGCGCTGACCAGACTGGAATAGGAAAGACTTACGTTGATAGTATCGTTACCAGCCCCGCCATCGAGCAGATCCACACCGCCCGAGCCGCTGATGGTGTCATCTCCATCATCGCCGAAGACCTGATCGACGCCGCCGCCGCCAATCAGATAATCATTGCCGGTTCCACCATGCAGCGTGTCATCGCCAATGCCACCATAGATGATGTCGTTATCCGCGCCGCCATCAATCGTGTCGGCCCCATCGTCACCATAGAGATGATCGGCCCCGGCCAGCCCGTTGATCGTGTCGTTACCGGCACCGCCATAAATGACATCATTCCCGGCCAGACCGTCCAGCACATCATTGCCTGTGCCACCCACCTGTGTGGGGTGATTAGGATCAAAGCCGAGATTTTGGCTGGTGAAGCTGCTGACGGTAGTGTTGCTGAAGGTTATCAACGTGACCCAGTTCGAGCCTTCGCCGCTGGGCCGCAATTGCAGCAAGGTGTTGGCGCCGGACTGCAGCAGTCTGGCCTGCCCGTTGATGAAGGGCTCAAAATCGGGATCGCCATTGCCCAGTTCCGATGATGCAAACAGGCTCCAGTCCAGTCTGTCGCCGCCTGCACCGGTGGCAAAATCGGTGATCGTCAATGCACCGAGGCTCTGCGATGCCAGTTCAGAATGAAACTCGATCACATCCTGACCGGCGCCAAGTGTTACTGTGGTCCCGCCAGACGGGAGCGAACGCAGCAGCAGCCGGTCATCGCCTGTGCCCAGATTGATATTGGCCGAATGCGAATGGCCAGAGGCCTCGCTGATCGAAAGATCGACCAGATCGTTTCCGGCATCTCCGCGGATCGTGACCGTGGCTGGTGCCGGTTGATAGCCGGTCGCGACAATGATCGTGTCATTCCCGTCACCACCCTGCAAGATGTCTGAACCGCCAAAGCGCTCCTCGATCAGATCATTACCCAGGCCGCCGCTGATTGTTTGTGCGCCATAGGCACCGGTCAGATGATCATCGCCATTCGTGCCCGCAGGGACAGTATAGGATGACGCCGCGCCTGTGGGATCATAACCGGCGAAATTGGCTGCTGTCAGGCTCGATGCCGTAACGCCAACCAGCGTCGCGAGCGTGAAGTGAAAACCACTGCCGCTCCCGCCGCCACTGCCATCATAGTCGAAAATGACCAGCGTATCGGCACCATCCTGCACCAGTTGCAGATGGCCCGTGGCAAAGGGGTTAGTGACGAAGTCCCACCCCTGGCCGATCTGGATCGCCTTCGCCAGATCCAGAATATCGCCAGCATTACCGGCGGTGAAATCGGTAATGGTGATGTTGATGCCGTAATAATAGGACAGGCTGTTGAGGATAAACCGATCCCGGCCCGCCCCCAGCGTGATCACCGCATCAGGCAGATCAACGCCCAGTTCCGGCGCGAGCAATTCGATCACGTCATCGCCAGCCCCCAGATCGGCAATCAGGGTTATGGCGCGATCATCGCGGTTCAAATAGGGATGGCGGCCAATTTCAAAGCGCAGATAATCATTGCCGTCACCCGCATCGACCGTGACTGTTTCTGCAAGTGTATTGCCGCCCATTGGGGCCGCAGGGCGATAGATGTCGATAATGTCATTGCCTGCGCCGCCTTCGATCAGGTCGGTACCGTGGCTGTCGCTGATCCGGTCATCACCATCGCCACCGCGCAAAATGTCATTGCCGCCGCCGCCATCGATAATATCGCTGCCAAGCCCGCCATTGATTTCATCGGCCAGATTGCTGCCGACAATCTCGTCATTTCCATCCCCGGCATTGATGACAGATCGGGTTGGCGGTGCGATCAGAATGTCATTGGACGCGGTGCCGGTAACGGTTGTGGATGACAACGCCGTGCCTGCCGGAGCCCAGCCCGCGAAATTTTCTGCGGTCAGCGACGCGACTGTAACATTCTGCAGGCGCAGCAGTGTCAAAGGCAGGATGGCATCCGATTTATCGCCATCATAATCGACCTGGACCAGCACATCCGCCCCGTCCTGTGTCAGAACCAGCACCCCGTTGGCGAAGGGGTTATTCCCGGCAATATAGGCGGCAAAATCAGAAGGGCTGGTGTAATATCCGCGCAAGAACTCGCCAAGATTCAGAATGTCACCACTCGCCCCGGCGGTGAAATCGGCGATCGTCACGACAACGGGATTTCCGCGCATGCCATTGCCATAGTCAAAATCGAGGAACACAGTATCGCGGCCCGCGCCCAGAGTCAGCGAATGGCTGCCCTGCAAAACGTAGGTCAATCGCAGAATGTCATCGCCGTCACCGAGATCGACGGTCAGGCTGCCGCCTTCCGGAAGACGGCCAATAGTCACATAGTCATTGCCTGTTCCGGCATCGATCAGATTGGTCCGGGCCCAATATCCGATTGTGCTGCTTTCTGCCGGATAGATATCGCTGATCGTGATCCGGTCATTTCCGGCCCCGCCATGGATGGTGTTGTTACCGCCTTCATCGACGATCACATCATCGCCATCGCCGCCATCAATGGTGTCATCACCCCACAGGTCGATGATGGTGTCGTCGCCATCTCCGCCATTTACAACATCGTCATTCTGCGTTGCGAGAATTCGGTCATTGCCGGGTGTGCCAGTGAAATCGGCCATTGTCAGTCTCTCCGGATCAGATGCCACAAGGTGGGGATGTTCAATTGCACAAAAACTGAACAAGATGGCTTACTGATCAAAGGCATATAATAATCGGCAAGCAATCGAAGAGGAAGCCGAAAAGCATCACCGACCTGCAAGAAAAAACTACTCCGGACTGCTGCCGGAGTGAATGGAATCTGCCGCCCTACAGCGAATTCTTGATCGCAATTGTTGACAGCGCGACGTTTGACAAGGTCGCGAGGAATTTCTGCAGATCCGCCCCCGGCGCGCTGGAAACATAGAGCACGTCATCATCGCGAATCGCAAAGTCCTGTGCGGTGAACAGGCTGGAGGCATCCGACAGGTCGAGCCGGTAGATCACCGGCACCCGCCCGTCCTGCGTCGCCGGTGCGGTGCCTGCCACTGCCGGGTCCAGCGCTGCGGCATCTTCGAAGCGGAAGACGAACACGCCGCGAATATCCGCGCGGTCATCGCGCAGCCCGCCGATCCGGCCCAGCGCCTGTGCCAGACTCAGGCCGGAGCCTTCAAACGGCACTTCCGCATTTTTCGTAACAGCTCCCAGCGCGATGAAGCTGTAAGGCTGGTGGATCACCGTCAGCACATCATCGGCGCGCAGGGGCACATTCTGTACCGGATCGAGGATCACGGCATCCAGCGGCATGGTCGCCGCCAGATTTCCGCGCGTCAGGCGGATGGTGGTCTTCTCCACCGGTTCCGTCGGCCCGCCCGCCTGTGCCAGCACATCCAGCAAACGCTCGCCGCGCGCGGTCAGGGGAATACGGCTGGTGCGTGCGACCTTGCCCAGCACAGTGACAGTGCTGGCTTCATTGCCGACCAGCCGGACCAGCACTTGCGGATCATGCGCTCGCCCGCGCAAACGGCCGACAATATCGCGCTGGACCTGCGAGGTCGTGCGCCCCGCGGCGGGCACTTTTCCGGCAAAGGGCACGGCAATCGCGCCATCTTCATCCACGCGCTGGTCAGGGATGGCACTGCTCTGCGCCACCATGGGCAAATTGCCCCCCGCTGTGCCGCTGACGCTGAAGAGCACGGCTGGCGGGGCCTCCCAGATGGTCACCCCGACCATATCCCCGCGTTCAATCAGAGGTGCGGACACGCTGCGATTGCCGAAGATTTCCGCAAAGCTGTTCGCCTTACCCAGCGAAGCGATCCGGTTGGTCGCCGCCCGGTCAAGCTCGACAATGGCGATATTCGCCCCCGCATAATTCTCCCCGGCGGCAGCCTGCACAGAGCCGGTGCCGGGGCCAGCCGCGCCAAAGCTGGTGCAGCCACCAAGCAGAGCCGCCAGTGCAGCGATGGCAAAGGGGCGGGTTACGCGAAGCGAACGGATCATCACAAATACCTCGAATACACGTCATTCAGACGCATGCGGTAATTTTCAGGACTATAGTGCGCGGCCTGCGCCAGCCCCAGCCTGTCCAGTTCCGCCCGCCGGTCTGCATCGGCATCAATCCGGCGAATCGCCGCTGTGATTTCCTGCGTATCATAGGGATCGAC
>JAGREF010000076.1 GCA_020446665.1 Sphingomonadaceae bacterium | reverse complement strand
GCAGGCGCGGGGAAGTGATGAAATCATCGCTATCGACGATGCTGGTGCCGTTGAAGGGGATATGGTCGGGGCGATAGGGGGCAGTGCCGACACAGATCAGCACCTTCTCCGCATGGACCACTTCAGTGACCACCTGCCCGTCCATCTCGCGGTCCACAGCGATCTTGTGCGGCGATTCAAACCGGCCGCGTCCGACCATGGTGCGCACGCCATTGCGGGCAAATTGATGCTCCAGCACAGAGACTTCATAATCGAAGGTCTTGGCCATGCGCGCGGCCAGATCATCGCTTTCGATCACTTGCTTGGCGCGGTGACCGGCCCCGTAAAAGCCGCGCTCGCGCCAGCCGGACAGGTTCAGCGCAGTCTCGCGCAGGGTCTTGGAGGGGATAGTGCCGGTATGGAGCGACACGCCGCCCACTTTCTTGCGGTCATCCACCACCAGCACGCTGCGCCCCAATTTGGCCGCCTGAATCGCCGCTCTGCGCCCGGCCGGGCCGCTGCCCAGCACTACAAGATCGAATTTTGCCATTGTCCTGTCCTCCGGGGATGGAGAACGGCTTTCGTGGAGGGGATTGTAGGGCCTTGTGGGGCCTTAGGGGGTGGTCCTTATGGCTTGGTTGGGGGTTTGTTGGTTCACGCAGAAGGCGCAGAGGGAAGGGGATCGCGGAGGATTCTTATCACGCAAAGGCGCGAAGAGGGATTGCCTGCGGCAGCAGGCATTTATGGACTCTCGGCTGTCGCCGACATCTTATCGTTGCGCCTTTGCGCCTTGGCGTGAAACAAAACCCGGCGAAGCCGTAACCTTCTCCGCGTTCTCCTTTCCCCTGCGCCCTCTGCGCGAAACCAGACAGCGCCGCGCGCCACTTTTCGGATTTTCCTACACGCTGCCTTTCTGGCACAGGCTGGCGGATGGAAGCCGCCGCAGCCTGCCGTTTTGCTCAAGCCATGACAGGCCAGTTGCGGCACCCGGCTTTTTCGCATCAGGACAGTGTGACAAGTGTGACATCCGTTCAGCCTCGACAGCGGATGGATGAACGCCTATCGCCTCTGCGTGCTGCAGCGGTGGAGCAGAGAATGAAGCTGATTATCGGCAACAAGAACTATTCAAGCTGGTCGCTGCGCGGCTGGCTGGCGGCCAAACAATCCGGCCTCCATTTCGAGGAAATCACGGTCAACATCTCCGGCGAGGAGTGGGAATCGGCCAAGCAGCAGATGGGCGAAGTCCAGCCCTCCAGCGGCAAGGTGCCGATCCTGTGGGATGGCGATGTGGTGATCTGGGACAGTCTGGCGATCCTGGAGTATCTGGCCGACAAGGTCGGGCGCGATCGCTTCTGGCCCAAGGATGACGCCGCTCGCGGCATGGCCCGCGCGATGGTGGCTGAAATGCACAGTTCCTATGTCCCCTTGCGCCGGACCATGCCGATGAATGTGCGCAAGCGTTTCGAAGGGGTGACGGTGCCGGACGAGGTTCGTCACAATATCGTGCGCATACTCGGCCTGTGGGCAGAGGCGCGCGCGCGTTTCGGGCAGGGCGGCCCCTTCCTGTTCGGCACATTCGGCGCGGCGGACATCTTCTATGCCCCTGTCATCAGCCGCTTTGTGACCTATGGAGTCGCGGTTCCCGGCTTTGCCGAAGCCTATATGCAGGCCGTGTGGGAACATGACTGGATGCAGCAATGGATCGCCGCTTCGGAAGACGAACAATGGGTGATCGAACAATGGGAAACCGCGCCAACGGCGTGACCTGAGCGGATGGATATGCGCGACTATACCGACGTTCCCACGCTGGCCGAAGAGCTGATCGCAGCGCCCAGCGTCACGCCTGCCACCGGGCTGGTGTTCGATGTGATGGAGGCCATGCTGGAGCCGCTGGGCTTTGCCGTGCATCGCTTTGCGCGCGGCGAAGGGCCAGCGGGTAGCGACGAAGCCCCGGTGGAGAACCTGTTTGCGATCCGGCGCGGTCCGGCGGGCACACGGCATTTCGCCTTTGCCGGACATCTCGACGTGGTCCCCCCCGGCGATGGCTGGGCCAGCGCGCCCTTTGCGCCGGAGCGGCGAGGCGAGCTGCTCTATGGCCGCGGCGCGGTGGATATGAAGGGCTCTATCGCCGCGATGGTGGCTGCGGTGGCAGCGGTGCCGGCAGAAGCGGGCACGATCAGCTTCATCATCACCGGCGATGAGGAAGGCCCCGCTTTGCACGGCACCCGCGCGCTGATCGACCATATGCGCGCAGTTGGCGACATCCCCGACCTGTGCCTGGTGGGCGAGCCGACCAGCGTCAACCGGCTGGGTGACATGATGAAGATCGGGCGGCGCGGCTCCGTCAACATCTGGCTGGAGGTTGAGGGCGTGCAAGGCCATGTCGCCTATCCGCATCTGGCCGACAATCCGGTGCCCAAGCTGGTCGCGATGCTGGCAGAGATTGACGCGCTGGTGCTGGATGAAGGGACTGACTGGTTCCAGCCCAGCAATATCGAGATTACCGAACTGGAAGTGGGCAACACGGCGCATAACGTCATCCCGGCCAAGGCGAAGGCGCGCATTTCAATCCGCTTCAATGATCAGCATTCGGGCGCGTCGCTGTCCGAACTGATCGGCGCGATCGCGCAGAAGCATGGCGGCAGCGCGCTGCCGATCATATCGGGCGAACCCTTCCTCACCCCGCCGGGCGAGTTTTCCGACATTATCGCCCGCGCCATCGAAGCGGAAACGGGGATCGACCCCGAACGCTCGACCAGCGGGGGCACGTCCGATGCGCGGTTCCTCAAGGATCTGTGCCCGGTGATCGAATTCGGCCTGTGCAACGCCACCATGCACAAGCGCGACGAGGCAGTGGCGCTGGCCGACCTTGATACGCTAAGCCACATATTTGCGCGTATCGTGAAGGATGCGCTCGCACATTAGAAACCGGGAGAAGCCGCAATGAAGGCATGGTTCGCAATCCCCTTGTGGCAGCGCGTCCTCGCGGCGCTCTTTCTCGGGATTCTGGTCGGCTGGCTGTGGGGGCCGGGGGCGGAAAGCATCAAGATCGTTGGCGACATCTTTGTCGGTTTCATCAAGATGCTGGTGGTGCCGCTGATCTTCTTCAGCCTGGTCGCGGGCGTCGCCTCCATTGGTGACCTGCGCAAGCTGGGCAGCGTGGGCTGGCGGGCCTTGTTGTTGTTTGTGGTTTCCGGGCAAATTGCAGTGTGGCTGGGCCTGTTCCTTGGCACTGTGGTGCAGCCGGGGATCGGCGTCGATACCTCCATGATCGACATGGGGCCGGTGCCCGAACCGAATGAAGCAACCTGGCGGACCATGTTGATGTCCATGGTCCCGCAAAGCCCGGTGCAGGTGATGGCAGATGTCAACGTGCTGCCGCTGATCATCTTCTCGTTACTGCTCGGCATCGGCATCTTGATGGCGAAGGAAGAGGGCGAGCCGGTCCTGAAAATCTTCGATAGTGGCAGCGTGGTGATGCAGAAAGTCACCATGATCGTGATGGAGCTGACCCCCTTTGGCGTCTTTGCGCTGATGGCATGGGTGGCGGGCACGCTGGGGCTGGATGCGCTGGCGGCGCTGGGCAAGCTGGTGTTCCTCAACTATCTCGGCTGCCTGCTGATCATCGGGGTGATGTATTCGGCGATGATCAAGTTCATCGCGCGGCTGCCGGTGATCGACTTCTTCCGCGGCATCGTGGACGCCATTGCCGTCAGCTACTCCACCGCCAGTTCCAACGCGACGCTGCCGGTGACGCTGCGCTGTGCAGAGCGCAATCTCGGCGTGTCGAACTCGGTGGCGAGCTTCGTGATCTCGCTGGGCGCGACGATCAACATGAATGGCACCGCGATGTATCTCGGCCTTGCGACCCTGTTCGGTGCGCAGATCTTCGGCGTGGACCTGACCTGGGGCCAGTATTTCCTCATCTCGATCCTCGGCACGCTGGGCGCAGTGGGCGCAGCGGGCATCCCCGGCGCTGGCCTGATCATGATGGCGCTGGTGTTCGGCGCAGTCGGCGTGCCGCTGGAAACCATCGCCTTCGTGGCGGGTGTGGACCGGATCATGGACATGATGCGCACCACGACGAATGTGACCGGCGATGCGGCGGTCGCAACAACCGTGGCGAGCCTGACGGGCGAGATCGACCGCGAAGAGATGATCTCGGCGGATGATGTTTGATCGGCATCCGAATTAGCTACTGGAGGAAAGTGTCATGAGTGCCCGAGAAGTTCTCTTCGTTGGAGACGAAAAGGCTGGCAAGGAGATTGCAGATTTCGTCAGCACGCTTTTGCTGGAAGGCGAGCAAGTCGTCATTGCGACCAAAGGCATTCGTGATGGTTGCGCCTTCACAAACAGGCGCATTCTCATTGTGAACAAGCAGGGGCTAACTGGCAAGAAAGTAGAAGTTTTGTCTATTGCATTGCGCTCGATAACAGCATTTTCCGTCGAGAACTCGGGGACATTTGACCTTGATGCTGAATTAAAGGTCTATGGTAGTGGCTTCAATTTGGTCGAAATGAAATTCACCAAAGGCTACAAGTTGAAACCCGTTGCAGACCTTTTGGCGCAAGCGATTTTGTAGGAGGACTGACTACCGCCCCCTAGGCTTTTCCAGCACCTTCTTCCGGAAGCTGCACAGATCCGCCACTTTGCAGCGCCAGCATTCGGGCGTCCGCGCCTTGCAGACATAGCGCCCGTGCAGGATCAGCCAGTG
>JAGREF010000075.1 GCA_020446665.1 Sphingomonadaceae bacterium | reverse complement strand
CAGCACCCGGCGCGCCAACGGCACCAATATTGCCGAACAAATCTTCCAGGAAGCTACGCTCGCGGCCCAGTGTCGGGGTCTCGTCGCCATCGGGCGAGACATAGGCAACCTGCTCCAGGCCGCTCGTCTCGGTCGAGACAACATTACCCGCTGCGTCAAATTTGATTGCCAGCACCGAATGGGTGCGAATCCGCGGGCGGACAAAGGGTTTCCGCTCCGTCTGGCTGGAAACATAGTACCACACCGGCTGGCCATACTGGCTGGTGAAGCTGGGGCGACCAAGCGTCCCTTCGACGGAAGTCTGGTTATCAATGCCGGGCTGCACCGAATCGAGCAGCACCTGCTCGGCAATATAGCCACGTGTTTCCTTGATCGTGGTGCACCCACCCAGCGCCGTAGCTGCCGCGAGAATGGCGATGGTAGCGATCCGCTTGCCTGCCAGCATGAATTAGACACTCCGCATTTGCCCGATCACGGCTTTGCATTGCACGATCAGGTCCTATATCGGCGCCGAGCCTTACGGACATGCGCGCCCGCTTGCAACTCGCCAGCGACTGAAAGATGCGCAAGCCGTTGGGGATTGCGGCTTGAATTGCCGCTGAACGGAGTTTGTCCAGATGTCGTTTCTTTCCCGCCTGCTGGGCACAGAGCCCGATCCGAAGGAACAGCTGCGCCCGCTTTGGCATCGCGTGATTGAGCTGGCGCGTGAAAAGCACTGGTATCTCTCCGGTGGTGTGCGTGACAGTCTAGAGGGTCGGTTTGACATGATCACGGCGGTGCTTGCCGTCGCCCTGTTGCGGATGGAACAGGAAGAAGAACTGATCGCCCCCTCTGTCCGCCTGACGGAACTATTCGTCGAGGATATGGATGGCCAGATGCGCCAGAGCGGCGTGGGTGATCTGGTCGTGGGCAAGCACATGGGCAAGCTGGTCAGCACGATGGGTGGTCGCCTTGGCGCCTATCGTACTGGCTTGGCAGAGGGTCAGAATGCCCTGATTGAAGCGGTCCGGCGCAATGCGACTCTTGCCGATGGCCATGACGGGGCCGTGATTGCGCGAGGCCTGCGCAGTCTTGCTGACCGGTTTGCCCGGACAGATGGAGCCGCTTTGCTGGCTGGCGAGATTGCAGCATGAGTGCATCCACCGTACCTGAATTCAGCCGCATGGTGGCCGCACGGCATTTGCCCGCAGAGCCTATGACGCTGGAAGCAAGCGAAGCCGAACGCGCGGCACTGGCAGATCGCTTCGGCCTCAGCCGCATTGATTCGCTGACCGCTGTCATAACCCTCGCGCCTGATGGCGAGGCGGTTCTGGCGAGCGGCCCGCTTAAGGCCTCTTTCCAGCAAGCCTGCGCAATTTCGGGCAACGATTTCCCCAACCGGATCGACGAAGTCCTGCAGCTGCGTTTCGTCCCTCCCGCCCCGCCTGCCGGACCGGATGAAGAAATCGAGCTGGAGGCAGGCGAGCTCGACGAAGTGGAATATGAAGGCGAACAGTTCGATCTGGGTGAAGCGATCGCGCAGGGCTTTGGTCTTGCAATAGACCCCTATGCCACCGGGCCTGATGCGGACCGGGTAAGGCAGGAAGCGGGATTGTCAGATGAAGCCGCCAGCGGCCCCTTTGCCGCGCTTGCCGCATTGAAAAAGGATAATTGATGCGCTCGCTTGATGATATTGCCCAAGAATATGAATTCCTCGAAGGCGATGAACGCTATCGCTTGCTGATCGAACTGGGACGCGAGCTGGACGACATGCCCGAAGCGCTGAAAACCGACAGCACATTAGTGCGCGGCTGTTCCGCCAGCGTCTGGGTCTATCCCACCGGCGAGGCTGACAAGCTGCATTTTCTGGCAGACAGCAATGCCGCAATTACCAAGGGGATTGTCGCGCTGGTGATTGCGACAGTCCAGGGCAAGCCCGCGAGTGAGGTTGCAGCAATGGATATTGCTGCCGCGCTGGAGCCTTTCGACCTGCGCAATCAGCTCAGCTCCAACCGGACGCAAGGCGTGCCCAACATGATCGCGCT
Organism: Sphingomonadaceae bacterium; assembly: GCA_020446665.1. Taxonomy (GTDB): domain Bacteria; phylum Pseudomonadota; class Alphaproteobacteria; order Sphingomonadales; family Sphingomonadaceae; genus JACXVD01. The sequence continues at coordinate 7,557 of JAGREF010000075.1, read as the reverse complement.
GGTACAGGATCACGCTGCTCGGATCGCGGCGGGGTGAGAAGTTGACCCGCCCGCTCTGGCTGGCAGGCGGGCTGACCTGCGTCGCCTTGGGCGCGATTGGCGCAGTGTTGCCGATCATGCCCACCGTGCCATTTCTGTTGCTGGCCGCATTCTGCTTTGCGCGCAGCAATCCGGAATGGGAACAGCGCCTGCTCAACCATCCCCGCTATGGCCAATCCTTGCGCGAATGGCGCGAGCGGCGCGCGATCAGCCGCCCGGCGAAGCTGGCCGCGATCACCGCCATGAGCGCGGGCGCGGTTGTGACGTGGCTGACATTGGGGGTGCCGTGGGTCTATCTGTCGCTTGCAATCCTGGTGATCTGCGGCGGATGGATACTGACCCGCAACGAGTGAGCGCTTGAGCGCAACGCGCCCTTATATTAGGCTTTGCTTATATAATTGAGGGGATCAGCGTGCGCGAACATGAATTGCGGCGGCAAGTGGTTGGCGAAATGCACCTTCGCCGCTGGCCGCGCGTGCCTGTGCCGGGGCTGGTCTTGCAATGGGTGGTGGAAGTGGATGCGGATGAACGCGCCGAGGAAATGGCGCTGCTTGACCGCTACAGCCATGTGATCGGCGATGATGCCCATCCACGCCATCGGGAAGGCACGCTGCCAGACGAGATCACCTTTGTCTGGGAGAAGCACAGTGAAGGCAGCAGCCTCGCGCTGTTCCTGCCATGTGATCATCATGACCCGTTTCTGGCGCCGCGCCAGCAACCGAATCTGGCGCAAGCTCTTGCATGGGTGAACAGCCTCCCTGGCCAGGTAATCCGATCGACAGCGATCCATGTTGTCGCGGATGACAAGAAGGCGAGCGAGATCGTCCCGCGCCTGCTGCTTTCACGGAGCGAGCTGGTATCCTGCCGCTTGCAGGGCAAGGCCCGCATGTGGTCTGATTTCCGCATTGGCCCCGATGGTTTCGGGCGGCTACTGGTCGCTGCCAACGGGATGGAACAGCGCGATTTCACCCGTCTGCTCCAGCGGCTGCAGGAACTGGGCAATTACCGCAACAAGGCACTGCTGGGCCTGCCCGTGGCGCAGAGCGTCTGGCCCCGGCTCGATGCAGCGGAAAAACGGCTGGCCACGCTGGCCCGGCGCGTCACCAATGCAGACGAGACAGACGATGCGCTGCTGGCGGAACTCTCCGATCTCTCGCTGGAGCTGATGGCGGTGGCGGCTTCCACCAATTACCGGCTCAGCGCGACTGCCGCCTATGCGCGGCTGGTGGAGGACCGGCTGGAGCAGCTGGCGATCACACCGATTGACGGCTTTTCCTCGCTCGCGGATTTTACCGAGCGCCGCTTCCTGCCTGCCATGCGCACCTGCACCGCCGTTGGCGAGCGTGAACAACAGCTGAGCCTGCGCGCCAGCCAGCTTTCCTCGCTGCTGCGCGCGCGGATCGAGACGCGGATCGAGAACCAGAATGCGCGGCTTCTTCATTCCATGGAACGGTCAAGCAGCCTGCAATTGCGGCTGCAGCAACTGGTGGAGGGTCTCTCCGTCGTCGCGCTGAGCTATTATCTGCTCAGCCTGCTCGCCTATGTGCTGAAGGGCGCAGGCCATCTCTGGCCCCGGCTGGATGTTGAGCTGGTGATCGCTACGCTGGTGCTACCGACCGTAGGGCTGGTATGGCTGGGCCTGCACTCTATCAAGAAGCGGGTGCTGGGCGATTAACCCAAGGCGTCGCGGACCACGGCGATCCCCGCTTCGCGCTGGGCCTTCAGTTCTGCTTTCAGCTTAGCCGGGTCGCGTGCGAAGACGAAGCCGAAGCTGACGCCGCCTTCCTTGCCGATGGTCGCGTGGTGGAGCTTGTGTGCCTGCACCAGCCGCTTGGCATAGCCGCGCTTGGGCACCCAGCGGAAATAGCGCTGATGGACCAGCCCGTCATGCACCAGCGTATAGATGATGCCGTAGAAGAGAATGCCGAGGCCAATCCACGTGCCCGGCCACCAAGCGGATACGCCCATCACCAGCGGGCTGCCCAGCGCGAACATGGAAATGCTCATCGCCGCGCCGACGATTGCGTAGAGGTCGTTCTTCTCCAGCAGATTGTCATGCGGTTCGTGATGGTCGCGGTGCCAGCCCCAGCCCCAGCCATGCATGATATATTTATGGCTGCTCCACGCGAGGCCTTCCATGGCGATGATGGCGGCAATGACGATCAGCGAAGGGATAAGCACGTCCATGATGCGTGCCCCTTAGCCTATTCAGCGGGCGGGAAAAAGAACCGTGCGACATCTTCACCGATACGCGCGGGGCGCAGCGTTTGCGCATCAATGCAACACCAGCTGGAGCGGACCTCCGCCAAAACTTCTTCGCCGCGCTGGATCAGCGTGTGATAGAAAGCCCGCGCACCGGCTATCTTTTCCAGCACTGTCTTCGCGAACACATCATCGTCCAGAAAGGCAGGCTTTCGATAGGTAATCTCGTGCTTGAGCGCGACCCATGCCTTGCTCGCCACTGCGTCGCTGGGGGCCAGATCCCGCCAGTGCGCCAGCACCGCATCCTGCACCCAGTTAAGGTAGCGGGCATTATTCACGTGACCCATGAAGTCGATGTCTTCCGGCACGACGCGGATCGGGAAATGGAATGGCAATGCTGACATGGTTGTTAGTTAGCCATGAAATCCTTGCGATTCAATGACAGCGATCAGCAGAGGGCGCTGCGACACATTGTTACACAAACCTGCCAATCTGCGACATTGCATTTCTCTCTCGTTCATATTTGGAGCTCTATTCCTGAACATGCGGAATGAGCCGCACTTGTTTGAAGGAGAAATGCCATGAAAACCCTTACCAGGATCGCCGCACCTGCGCTGGCTGCCACGCTGGCGCTTGGCCTGGCGGCTCCAGCCAGCGCACAGCGCTATGACGGCAATCGCGATGCGGAGCGCGGCTGGACCGATTCCCGCCCTGCTCCGGAATATCGGGCAAATGATCGCGGCTACCGCGCAGATCGCCGGGATGCCCGTTTCGAAGCCCAGATGCGTGCTGAAATTCGCGATCTTGGGCAGGATATCCGGCAGGCCGAACGGCGCAATCTTATCGGCTATGCGCCTGAATTGAAGGTCCAGTTCCGCCTGCTCAAGAGCGAGTTCGAGCGTATGGATCGTCGCGGCTATAACCCGGCCGAGAAGCGCTGGCTGACGCAGAAGACTGCCTCTCTGCGGCGCTCGCTGGAGGTCCACATCGCGCAGGCTGAACGGCGCAATCGTTTCGCCTATCGCGACACGGTGCGCCCTGGCCGCTGGCAGCGCTGAGCATGCCATCTGACCAGCAGCAAGATTTCCTATCTTGCCCCGCGGGGTCGGTCAGCCTAGGCGACAAGCCATGGCAAACCGACCCCGCACTCTCTACGAAAAGATCTGGGACGCCCATGTCGTGGAAACCCGCGACGATGGCACCAGCCTAGTCTATATTGACCGTCACCTCGTCCATGAAGTGACCAGCCCGCAAGCGTTCGAGGCCTTGCGCATGGCAGGCCGGAAAGTCCGCAAGCCGGAGCTGACGCTGGCGGTGCCAGACCATAATCTGCCCACCACCGCGCGGCTCGACACATCAGGCAATCGCCTGCCCATTGCCGATCCGGAAAGCGCCCAGCAGCTCGCCGCTTTGGAGCGAAACGCGCCTGAATTCAGCATCCGCTATATCGGCGCGACCGATGCCGAGCAGGGCATTGTCCATGTAGTCGGCCCGGAACAGGGCTTCTCGCTGCCCGGCGCCACGATCGTCTGCGGCGATTCGCACACCGCGGCGCATGGCGGCGTCGGCGCGCTGGCCTTTGGCATCGGCACCAGCGAGGTCGAGCACGTGCTGGCGACGCAGACCTTGCTGCTCAAGCGCTCGAAAACGCTGGAAGTGCGGGTGGACGGCCAGTTGGGCCCCGGCGTGACCTCCAAGGATCTGATCCTGCACATTATCGGCGTGCTCGGCACGGCGGGCGGCACGGGCTATGTGATCGAATATCGCGGCGAAGTGTTCGAGAAAATGAGCGTGGAAAGCCGCCTGACCGTTTGCAATATGAGCATTGAAGCCGGCGCACGCTCCGGCCTGATCGCGCCGGACGATATCACCTTCGCCTATCTCAAGGGCCGTCCGATGGCACCCAAGGGAGAGGATTGGGACAAGGCCGTGGCATGGTGGCGCAGCCTCGCCACCGATGAAGGCGCAAAATTCGACAAGTCGATCCGGATTGACGCCGGTGATGTCGAGCCAACCGTCACCTGGGGCACCAGCCCGGAAGACGTCGTGTCGATTGGCGGTGTCGTCCCTGCGCCGGAAAGCTTTGCCGACACGTCCAAGCAGGATGCCGTGCGCAAGAGCCTCGACTATATGGGCCTTGTCCCCGGCACGCCGATGCGCGACGTGGAAGTGCAGAACATCTTCATCGGCAGCTGCACCAACAGCCGGATCGAGGATATGCGCGCCGCCGCCGAAGTGCTGCGCGGGCGCAAGGTTCATCCCAATATCAAATGGGGCATTGTCGTGCCCGGTTCCGGCCTTGTGAAAGCACAGGCAGAGGCTGAAGGGCTGGACAAGATCATTATCGAAGCCGGACTGGAATGGCGCGAGCCGGGCTGTTCGGCCTGCCTCGCCATGAACCCGGACAAGGTCCCCGCTGGCGAACGCTGCGCCTCCACCAGCAACCGCAATTTCGTGGGCCGTCAGGGCCCCGGCGCGCGCACCCATCTGGTCAGCCCGGCCATGGCAGCCGCTGCCGCCGTGACGGGTCGGTTGACCGACGTGCGTGAACTTACCAGCTGAATACCATCCCTTGCGAATACAGGCTTTGCTTCCCATAGGTAGGATATGACCAAGAAGAACAAGACCATCGCAGGAGCCGCCATTGCCGGTGCCGCTGTCGGTTCCGCTGCAATCGCCGCCGCGCTGCTCTATGCCAGCAAGCGCAAGGCAAAGCCCGCTGAGCCTGCCAAGCAGCCCGAAGCGCCTTCTGGCGAGAAGCCGGAGACCGATTGATGGAGCCGGTTTCGACCATTGAAGGCCGCGCGATCCCGTTTGGCCGCAAGAATGTCGATACCGACGTCATCATTCCGGCCCATTGGCTGAAAACCATCACCCGCGAGGGGCTGGGCCGCGGCGCGTTTGAAAGCGTGCGCGCGGAAGATGGCAATATTTTTGACGATCCCGAATTTGCCGGAGCTCCGATCCTGATCGCGGGCGACAATTTCGGCTGCGGTTCCAGCCGCGAACATGCCGCATGGGCGCTGCTCGACATGGGCGTGAAAGCCGTGATCGCGCCCAGCTTCTCTGACATATTCTCCGGCAATGCGTTCAAGAACGGAATCCTCACTGTGTGCCTGCCGCAGGAACAGATCGACCGGCTGATGGAGGTTGCCCGCGAGCAGCCAGTCAGCATTGATCTCGACACGCAGACCGTCACCACACCGTTTCAGGATCGCTTCACTTTCGAAATCGATCCGTTCCGCAAACATTGCCTGAGCGAGGGGCTGGACGAAGTCGGCCTCACCCTCGCCCGCGATGCCGCTATCGCCAACCATGAAAAGAGCCGGGAAGCCAATCTGCCCTGGCTGGCCAAGGGAGTTGCCGCATGAAAGCCCTGATCTCGCGTGAAGTTGGTGGCCCGGAAACGCTCAGGCTGGAGGAAATGCCGGACCCGGTCGCGGGCAAGGGACAGGTCGTGGTCAATATCGCCGCCTGTTCGATCAACTACCCGGACGGGCTGATGATCCGCGACATGTACCAGTTCAAGCCTGAGCGCCCCTATGCGCCGGGCAGCGAGATTGCCGGGACCATCGCAGAGGTCGGCGAAGGCGTGACCCGCTGGAATGTGGGCGACCGCGTGATCGCGCTGGTTGGCAATGGCGGTCTGGCAGAGAAAGTCGCGGTGCCGCAGGAACGACTGTTTGCCATTCCCGAAGGGGTGAGCTTCGAAGCCGCCGCTTCGCTGTTGATGACCTATGGCACCACTATCCACGGCTTGCGCGATCGCGGCCATATTGCCGAAGGGCAGACCATGCTGGTGCTGGGCGCGGCAGGCGGTGTGGGCCTTTCTGCCGTGGAACTGGGCAAGGCCTTTGGCGCGCGCGTGGTCGCAGCGGTCTCCAGCGAGGAAAAAGCCGCTATTGCCCGCGAGGCCGGTGCTGATGAAACAGTGATCTATCCGCGTGCGCCGTTTGACAAGGACACCTCGAAGGAAGTCGCCAATCTGTTCAAGGCCGCGGTCGGGCCCAATGGCGCGGACATCATCTACGACATTGTCGGCGGTGATTATTCCGAACCGGCGCTGCGCTCCATCGCATGGGAAGGCCGCTTTCTCGTGGTTGGTTTCCCGGCGGGCATCGCCAAATTGCCGCTCAATCTGACGCTACTGAAGAGCTGCGATGTGTGCGGCGTGTTCTGGGGCGCCTTCACCGCGCGTGAACCGGCCAAATTCATGGGCCAGGTCGCGGAATTGTTTGACCTGCTCAAGGCAGGAAAGATCAATCCGCGCATTTCCGAAACCTTCCCGCTGGAACGTGGCGGTGATGCCATCGCCAAGCTGGAAGGCCGCAGCGCGGTGGGCAAGCTGGTTGTCACCATGGGCGCGTAACGCGCTTGAACGCTTATTCACGCGGCCCTATTGCCGCTTAGGAATCACTACAAGGGATCGACATGACCGACTTCAAGGATCGTGAACGGGGCGAAGAAGCCAAATTTGCCTTTGACGAGGAAAACGCCTTCAAGATTGCTGCGCGCCGCAACCGCCTGCTGGGCGAATGGGCCGCTGACAAGATGGGCCTGACTGCAGAGGAAACCGATTCCTATGCCAAGTCGGTCGTACAGGCCGATTTCGAAGAAGCCGGTGACGAAGACGTGATCCGCAAGCTGCTGGGCGATCTGACCGCAGGTGGCGTCGATATTGACGAAGCTGGTGTGCGCACCGCGCTGGAAGAAAAGGCTGTCGAAGCCCGCCGCCAGCTGATGGGCGAAGTCTGAGAGCTATTGGAGACGCGCTGTGCCGATGGCCTCCGAAGACATTGAAGGAATGATCGTGGCCGCCCTGCCTGATGCCAAGGTCGAAATTACCGACCTTGCGGGCGACGGAGACCATTATGCCGCCAAGGTCACTTCCGCCAGTTTCGCGGGCAAAAGCCGGGTGCAGCAGCACAAGATGGTCTATGAGGCACTGGGTGGTCGCATGGGCGGCGTGCTGCATGCCTTGCAACTGACGACCGCCGTCCCCAACTGAGCTGCATCAGATCAATTAACGGAAATCCCCATGTCCGATATCAACCAGCGCCTTACTGACATCGTTTCTGCCAATGACGTCGTCCTGTTCATGAAGGGCACCCCGCTCTTCCCGCAATGCGGCTTTTCCAGCCGGGCGGTGGCGATCCTCGAACATTGCGGCGTCGCCTATGACAGCGTGGACGTGTTGCAGGACATGGAAGTGCGCCAGGGGATCAAGGCTTTCTCTGACTGGCCGACTATCCCGCAGCTCTATGTAAAGGGCGAATTTGTCGGCGGCAGCGACATCATGATGGAAATGTTCGAAGC
>JAGREF010000074.1 GCA_020446665.1 Sphingomonadaceae bacterium | reverse complement strand
CCTTCGGCATCGGTGTTGATGACTTCGATCGTCTGGCCGGACATGGAGGTCACCACATCACCCGGACGCTGCGCCTTGCCATCGGGCATGTTTTCTACCAGCCCGACGACGCCCACGACATTGGCCTTCGCCTTGCGCTTCGCAAGCGCCAGCATGGCCCCGGCGACTGCGCCTGCGCCGCCCATATCCCATTTCATGTCTTCCATGCCGGCTGCCGGCTTGATGCTGATTCCGCCCGTGTCGAAAGTCACACCCTTGCCGACAAAGGCAGTCGGTGCCTGCCCGGCATTGCCGCCATTCCAGCGCATGGCCAGCATGCGCGACGGCCGTGCAGACCCCTGCCCCACGCCCAGCAGCGCGCCCATGCCCAGCTTTTCCATCTCGGCTTCGTCCAGCACGGTCAGCTCCACGCCGGTCCCTTCGAAGCGCTGCTGGCAGCGTTCAACGAAGCTTTCCGGGTAAATCTTGTTGGCCGGTTCCGTCACCAGTTCGCGGGTGAAGGTGACACCTTCGGCAACGGCCTGAGCCGCCGCCCAGGCTTCCTGCGCATCGGCCGGAGCGCCCACCACCACAGCATCGGTCAGCGAAACTTTCTGTTCGTCTTTCAGCGTGGTGCGATAGACATCATAGCGCCAGCTGCGCAGGGTCAGTCCCAGCAGCACAGCGGCGGTTTCCTGCGCAGACAGGCCAGCCTCACCAAGATCCAGCACGATCACTTCCTCGCCGGAAACGAGATATTTCGCTGCCAGCGCAGCTCCGGCTTTTTCGCAATGATGCAGCCGCTCGGCGCTGGCCGGATCGCCTGCACCGGAAAGCGCAACCCGCACCAGCTTGCCATCGCGTTCCACGAATCCTTCAAATGTCTGGCCGCCATTGCCCTTGAACCGGGCAACGCCTGCACCATCTGCCAGAGCGCTTTCGAGCCGGACGGGCAGCTTGCCCTTATTGACAATATGCGCCACCAGCCGCGCATTGGCCGGAATCGAATCGCTGAAACTGATCTTCATGAAATCTCCGCTCAAACTGGATTGTCGGGTGTGCATGCCAGAACCAGGCACGACCCTGCATGGTGATTGCAGTTAAGCGCGGGCGGTGCGATAGGCAAGTGATGCTCCTGTTCCGGATGCCCCCTGTTCCCGTTTTTGATGCGCGGCCTGCCCCCTCGGTCGCGACGGCGCTGGCGATGGTGCTGGCCTGCGGATTGCCCGGCGGCGCGGCGCTGGCCCAGGATGGCGGAGCGGTCGCGGAGCCGCTGCCCCCAACGCCCGACGAAACGGTTCTGGCAGCAAATGCACCCTCTGCCGCTGCACCGCGTGATATCGACTTCGAAGCGAACGAGCTGGAGTATGATTCCGACCGCGATGTCGTAACGGCGCGTGGCAATGTGGTGATGCGCAGCGATGGCCAGTCCGTGCGGGCAGACAGTGTCAGCTGGAACCGCGTGGCAGGCACGATCATGGCGGAAGGGAATGTCCGCTTCGTCGATCAGGATGGCAACCAGCTCTACACGGAAGGGCTGGAGCTGACCGACAAGTTCGAAGCTGGCTCGATGCAGGATATGCTGCTGGCCTTGCGCGAAGGCGGGCGGTTGGCAGCACGCAGTGGCCAGCGCGACGAAGACGGCTCAGTCGAGCTGGAAAAGGCCGCCTATAGCGCCTGCCGCGTCATCACCGGTGATGGCTGCCCGCGCAGCCCGAGCTGGCGCATCCTGGCCGACCGGGTGACCTATAGCCCGGAAGACAACCGGGTGCGCTTCAAGGGCGCAACCTTCGAGATATTCGGCGTGCCGATCTTGCCCATGCCGCGGCTGACGGTGAGGACGGATGGCAAAGCCTCTTCCGGCTTCCTGATCCCTGACCTGCGGATTTCTGAATCCAACGGTCTGGAGGTCAGCGGCAGTTATTACATGCGACTGGCCGATAATCGCGACCTCATGCTTGGGGCCACCGCCTATACGGGCGCCAGCCCCATGGTGAACGCACAATATCGGCAATTGACGACCCAGGGCGCGTATCAGGTAACCGGCTATCTCACGCATAGCCGCCGCATCGCCCAGTTCACTGGCGTGCCCACGGCAGAACGGTCTGTGCGCGGGTACTTGTTCGCCAATGGCCGGTTCCAGCTCAGCCCGGAATGGAGCTTTACCGGCTCTGTCCGCCTCGCCAGCGACCGCACTTTCCTGCGCCGTTATGATATCAGCCGCGATGACCGGCTGCGCTCAATGTTCGAATTCGAGCGGATAGACGATCAGTCCTATTTCGTGCTCGGCGGCTGGG
>JAGREF010000073.1 GCA_020446665.1 Sphingomonadaceae bacterium | reverse complement strand
TGATGAAGGTGATCTTGGTCGCAAGGAAAGCGTTGGCAGCATATTTGATCAGCTCGGCACTGCGGCGGCTGGTGAACAGGATCGGGGATTCGTTGAGGAAGAGCGGGCGATAGACTTCGCGCATCACCTCGCGGCCGAAATCATCCTCTGCGCCGATCACGATCCGGTCGGGGCGCTTGAAATCGCCAATGGCTGCACCTTCGCGCAGGAATTCGGGGTTGGAGACGACCGCGACCTGGTGCCGATCCATCGCGCCTGCTTCGCGCAGGATGCGTTCCACCTCGTCGCCCGTGGTGACGGGGACGGTGGATTTGGTGACGACGACGGCATCATTCGCCAGCGCTTCGCCCACTTCCTTTGCCACGGCATAGACGAAGGAGAGATCGGCATGGCCATCGCCGCGGCGGCTGGGTGTGCCCACTGCGATGAAGATGGCGCTGGCATCCTTGATCCCTTCGGCAAGGCTGGTGGTAAAGGACAGGCGGCCTGCCTTCACATTGCTGCCGACCAGTTCGGCCAGACCCGGCTCATAGATCGGCATTACGCCATCATGCAGCCGGTCAATCTTGGACTGGTCCTTGTCGATGCACACGACATCGTGGCCGAAATCGGCAAAACATGCGCCCGAAACCAGGCCGACATAGCCTGAACCCACCATTGCGATCTTCATTGCGAAGCTAACCCTCTGTTTGCGGTGCCCCAATGCGCCGGGCGACCCTTTGAGCGGCCCTTAGCGCAATTATCCTAAATTATCCCTGTGGTTCGACAGGATTTTGTCATCGTGGATTTCTGTCTGGATATAACGGCGTGTGGCCCCTTCCAGCACAAGCGCGGTCAGGCGGCCAGTCCGGAATGCCCCGGTGTCGATGGCGATGCGGTTGCTGTGTTCCTCGATATCGTCAACGATCGTGTGCCCATGCACCACCAGCCCGGAATATGGCTCGGCATGGCGCAGGAACGGTTCGCGAATCCACAGCAGATCATGCCGCTTCTGCTGGTCGAGCGGCAACACCGGATTGATCCCGGCATGAGCGAAGATGTAATCGCCGATGACGATCATTTCCTCGAAACTGCGCATGAAGTCGATATCGCGCTGCGGCACGATCTGGCGCATCAGTTCCTGCAATTCCTCCAGCGTCGCCTTGTTATAGATGCGCTTGTCGAGGCCGTAGCTGAGGATTGTCTCGCGCCCGCCATGTTTCAGGAAATGGCGCAAAACGTCGATATCGGTAAAGGAATCGAGGAACATTTCCTCGTGATTGCCCGCCAGAATGCGGACCTTTCGGCGTGCCTGCAATTCGCGGGCGCGGGCAATTACCCCGGCGCTGTCTTTTCCGCGGTCCACCAGATCGCCCAGCAGGATGATGGTGGTGTCGGCTTCCGGCGCATCCAGATCATCCTGCCGGATGGCGTGGTTCAACTCGTCAAACAGGTCGAGCCTGCCGTGGATGTCACCAACCACATAATAGCGCTCACCCGCCGGTACCGCAGCGACGGGGCGCTTCGGTCTGGTCCGGAAAAGCTTGCGCAAAGGTTCGAACACTAATCAATCTCAAGTTGGAAAGTGGAAGGTGCACATAGGCGCAGAGGCCCTTAGCGGCAATCCATGACCAGTATCTGAACGGATGGTGTGATGCATAAAGTCCACACATGGCGCGGCATTTTGCGTCTGCGATAATTTTTCTTGTGCAGCGCAGCATTCGCGGGCAAGTTTATGTCGTTCCCGATCGAGATCGCACATCAAAGAGGCGACCGACGGGGCAGCAGGTAGGGACGAAGCACAATAAAGAACAAGGAAGGTTCTCATGCTCACGTCCATTCGCGGCCTTACTGCCGCAACTCTTTTCGCTGGTACCGCATTCATTGCAACGCCGGCTCTGGCTGCTGACGACATTGCTGTCGAAGGCGATTTCCTCAACGTTGAAGCGGCCACCGCTGAAGCCGTTGCTGCTGATGCACCCGCTGCTGACGTTGCACTGGACACCGGTGCGATCACCTTGACCCGTGTGGCACAGCCGATCGAAGCCGAAGTCGCCAGCCAGATGGGCGGCGAAAGCGGTCTTGAAATTTCCGGCAATGTCGCGCTGGTCTCTGACTATCGCTTCCGCGGCGTGTCTTTCTCTGACGGCGATTTCGCGCTGCAGGGCGGCATTGATGTCGCGCATTCCAGTGGCTTCTATGTCGGTACCTGGGCATCCTCGATTTCCGGCGGTTCGCCCTATGGCGAGCTTGAGCTTGATGTTTATGGCGGCTGGAGCGGCGACATTTCCGAAGGCATCAGCTTCGATATCGGCCTGCTCTATTACATCTACCCGACGGGCGACACGCCCGGCTTCGACTCCGATTATTTCGAGCCCTATGCCTCGATCAGCGGTGATCTTGGTCCGGTCAATGCGACCCTGGGTGTCGCTTATGCGTGGGATCAGGCATCGCTGGGCAGCCAGGACAATTTCTACATCTACACCGATTTCGAAACGGCCATCCCGAACACGCCGATTTCGCTGACGGCACATCTCGGTTACACCGATGGCGTGTTCGCGACCAAGGCAAGCGGCAAGAGCTTCGACTGGGGCGTGGGCGCATCCTGGGCGATCACCGACAGTCTGAGCCTGGGCGTCAACTATGTTGATACCGAAGGCCCGTCCTTCGAAGACTTCACCGATGCAGGCTTCTTCTTCACGCTGGGCTACAGCATGTAAGCAGCCGAACAGGTTGAGCATGGACTGGCCCGTCGCGAGCAATCGCGGCGGGCCTTTTCACATCTGGCGCTCGCAATGTTCAATCGAGCATGAAATCGACCGTGGTGACCACGCGCACTTTCTTGAACGGCGTATCCGATACGCCCCAGCCACCACCATCGCCATCGCGCGCATCGATGGAGAAATAGCCCTGCGTGGCGCGCCGGATGGAGCCAACATTGGCCCCGCTATCTTCGGCAAATTGCTCGGCAGCTGCGCGGGCATCCTTCGTCGCTTCCGCCACCATTTCCGGCTTGATCGCGTCGAGCTTGGTAAAGGTGTAGGACATGGCGGAGCCATCCTCCACCACCACGCCCCGACGCACGAGGTCGCCTTGCTTCTTCACGGCGGCCTGCGCGCGTTTGATGTCATTGGTGCGCAGGGTCATGCGCTGGCGCACTGTGTAGCGGCCCACGCCGTTGCTGTCCGTGTAATAGGACACGTTGATCCCGGTGGGTTGCAGTTCCTCGTCAGGGAAGCCGATCCTGGAGAAGAAGGCAGTGATTTCCTTGCTGTCTTCATCGACTTCGCCCTGCGCGGCCTGCAGGTCGGTAGAGGTTGAGGAGTAGGAGATCGTCCAGGTGGCGAGGTCTGCCGTCACATCCCGCTCCGCCAGCCCGCGCACAGTGACGGAGCGATCCGCTTCCTTGGCCCGGACCAGCCCGTCACCCAGCAGATATCCGCCGATCACCAGTCCGACCGAGAGGACAGCGGCGCTCGCAAGCCACTTGCCAGATCCCGGTTCTTTCCAGAAAGGGGTGGAACGGGCGGCAGTTTCATCGGTATTGGCGGTCATGGCATGTCTCCCTGCTGGCGTCGGTCGCCGGGAAGTGACCTAGTATCATGTCGATGAACTGTGCTTGAATAGCGACGAATGGAGTTTTGGCCGTGACGAAATACCTCCACACCATGATCCGCGTAACCGATCCGGAGGCGACGATTGCCTTCTTCAAGCTGATCGGACTGGAAGAGGTGAAGCGTTTCGATGTCGAGCAGGCGCGGTTCACGCTGATCTTCCTCGCCGCGCCGGGGCAGGAAGGCGTGGCAGAGGTAGAGCTGACCTATAACTGGCCTCCTGAAGATGGCAGCGCGCCGGAAGAGTATACGGGGGGGCGCAATTTCGGCCATCTCGCCTATCGGGTCGATAATATTTACGAGACCTGTCAGCGCCTGCAGGATGCCGGCCACATTATCCACCGCCCCCCGCGCGATGGGCACATGGCCTTCGTCAAATCACCCGACGGGATTTCGGTGGAATTGCTGCAAGACGGCCACCTGCCCCCGCAGGAGCCGTGGGCGAGTATGGAGAATGTCGGGACCTGGTGAATGGGAGACCGCGATTTATGGGTCCGCACCCTAATTCTCGTGAATTGCGCCACTCACGGCACCGCAGTGATGTAAAGAAGTTTTAACACCTCGCGATGTAAAAAGGTTCTTACATTGCGAGGGAAAATCCATGTCGAGAACCTATTCGGAGAATTTGACGCGCCGCACGGTGGCCATGGCCCTGTTCCCATTGGCCGTCCTGTTTGCAGGTAAAGCTGTGATGCAGGCAATGGGCATGGATGGTGGGGCTTGGTTTAAATTCGGCCTTGTATTCTGCGGCTTCGCTGCCTTCTTCGTTCTTGCGAGACCTTACTGGGTGACGCTCGACGATATGCAGCGACAGGGGCAAGCGGTTAGCGGCTATTGGGGGGGTATGGCCGGGCTTGCGGTCACCGCTTGCATTATTGCCGGGGGCGACCTGTACCGAAGTGAGTTTACAGTGGGCGTCGCAACGCTGATGGTCCTGCAGCTGGTCTGCTCGATGTCCCTCTATGGATTCTGGTGGCTGAAGGGGCGGGGCTTCAGCTTTCGGCCGGGCGAATGAAAAATGGTTTGCGCAGCTATCGCAAGGCGCACGGCCTGAGCCAGCTGGAGCTGGCTGATGCGGTCGAAGTGACCCGGCAATCCATCATCGCAATGGAAGCGGCAAAATACGATCCTTCGCTGCCGATGGCCTATCGCCTTGCCGCTTATTTCGACGTGCCGGTCGAGGAGCTGTTCTACAACCCCTGGAAGGTGAGCTGAATCGACCCGATCAGTCGGGCTGGCGGTGTGCCGTCAGTTCGGCTTCTTCCGGATGTTCCGTCGTCATGCGCAGCACCACATAGCCGATAATGGCAGAGATGATGGACCCCATGAGAATGCCGATCTTGGCCTCGTCAATCAGCAGACGATAGCCGGGGAAGGCGAGCTCGCTGATAAACAGCGACATGGTAAAGCCAATCCCGCACAGCATGGTGACGCCCCAGATTTCCATCCATGTCGCCCCTTGCGGACGTTTGGCAAAACCGATCTTGTCGGCGGCGAAGATGGCAGTGAAAATGCCCAGCTGCTTGCCCACCACAAGGCCCGCGGCGATGGCGAGCGGCAGAGGGGCGATAATTCCATCAATGCCCAGCCCGCCAATTTCCACCCCGGCATTGGCAAAGCCGAAGACGGGCACGATCAGATAGGCGCTCCATGGGGCGAGGCCGTGCTCCATCGCCTCCAGCAGCGGCTTGCCGTCCGGCTTGTGCATCGGGATCGTCAATGCAGCGACAACCCCGGCAATGGTGGCGTGCACGCCGGAATGCAGCACGCAATACCAAAGCGCCAGCGACAGCAGGATATAGAGCGGGACATTGCCCACTTTCATCCGGTTGAGGCCAATCATCACACCGGTTACCACCAGCGCACCGACCAGCCATGCCAGCTTGATATTGGCTGTATAGAACAGCGCGATCACCAGCACTGCGCCAATATCGTCAACAATGGCAACAGTCAGCAGGAACAGCCGCAGCGATGCGGGGACCCGGCTGCCCAGCAGGCCGAGCACACCCATGGCAAAGGCGATATCGGTCGCAGCCGGGATCGCCCAGCCCTGTGTCAGTTTGGGGTCATCACCGGAAACAATGCTCAGATAGACCAGCGCAGGCACCGCCATGCCCGCAATTGCGGCCAGCACGGGCAGCTTGCGCTGTTCGTTGGTGGATAGCTGGCCTTCGATCAGCTCGCGCTTTACCTCCAGCCCGACAACGAAAAAGAAAATCGCCATCAGCCCGTCATTGATCCACAGATGCAGCGTGTTCAGCTTGGCCACGGGGGTAAAGGCCCATGTGCCATGGAACAGGTGGTGATATTCAGGCGCCAGAGTGGAATTGGCGACCAGCATCGCGCCTGCTGCAACCAGGATCAGCAGGATGCCCGCCGATGCGTCTCCAACGAAGAGAGCGCGAACCGGAGCGAGGGCTACACGGAGGAAATTGTTCTGATCAGCCATTGGAAAATCCATTCCTCAAATGATGGCGCGTTGCAAGCTTTCAAGGCCTCGTTATAGTTACCTTACAATTACCGTGGGGGCGGCTGTGCAATTTGGAGGCTATACAGTCTGGGAATGGCTCGTGCTGGCAGAGCACGAAATGCTGCTATTTGCGGCGGTATTCTTCCTGATCGGCGCGATTGACGAGTTCGCCGTCGACCTGATCTGGCTCTGGGGGCGGCTAACCGGAAGGCTTTGCACGCCCCACTTGTTCGATGAACAGCTGACTCAGGCTCCGCTGGCCGGGAAAGCCGCTGTCTTCATCCCGGCCTGGCGCGAGGAAGCGGTCATCGGAGCGACCATCCGCCATGCGCTGGAGGCATGGTCGCAGGAGGACATGCGGCTTTATGTCGGTTGCTATCGCAATGATCCGCTGACCGTATCGGCAGCGATTGCTGCGGCGCAGGGTGATCCGCGGCTGCGGGTCGTGATCCATGATCGGGATGGCCCGAGCACCAAGGCCGATTGCCTCAATCGCCTGCACAGCGCGTTGCAGGCGGACGAGAAACGTTCCGGATGCGCGGCGCGTATGGTGGTGCTGCATGATGCCGAAGACATGGTTGATCCGGCGGCGCTCGGTCTAATGGACCGCTCGCTTGACGAGGCAGAATTTGTCCAGATCCCTGTGCGGCCGGAGCCGCAAATGCACTCACGCTGGGTGGCCGGGCATTATGCTGATGAATTTGCCGAAGCGCATGGCAAGGTAATGGTGGTGCGCGATCATCTGGGCGTAGGGCTCCCTTCTGCCGGAGTGGGGTGTGCTGTGGCACGGCCAATCCTGGCACGTCTGGCCGCACAGCATGATGATGGCCTGCCTTTCGCGCAGGACAGCCTGACCGAAGATTACGAATTGGGGCTGGGCGTCAGTGAAATGGGTGGTCGGGCACGGTTCCTGCGGGTGCGCGGCGCGGACGGGCGGCTAATCGCCACGCGCGCCTGTTTTCCTTCGCGGCTGGACCTTGCTGTGCGGCAAAAGACCCGGTGGGTCCACGGCATTGCCCTGCAGGGCTGGGACCGGATGGGCTGGGGGCATAAGCCGGCTGAAATATGGATGCGGCTGCGCGACCGGCGCGGCCCTTTGACCGCGCTGGTGCTGGCCATTGCCTATGGTTTGCTCGCGCTGGCGGCCCTGTCAGCCATTGCCCGCAGTTTCGGCGTTTCACCTTCTTACCAGCTTGATCCCGGTATCAAGTTGATTCTTGCGGTGAATTTTGCCAGTTTCCTGTGGCGAGGGGTATGGCGTTTCGCCTTTACGGCAAGGGAATATGGCATGATCGAAGGGGCAAGAGCGGTTTTGCGCATTCCTGTCAGCAATATCATCGCCATCATGGCCGGGCGTCGGGCGCTGGTCGCTTATGCCCGCACATTGTCTGGACAATTGCCGCGCTGGGACAAGACCGATCATCGCGATCATCCGGTGTTGATGCGGCAGCAGAGGGAGCGCACAGCTTGAGCGCAGTTCTCTCCAGACAGGCTGAGCGCCGCCGGGGCGGTCCGCTGGCCATGCTTGGCACGCTGATGCTGGTCTGGGTGATTTTCCGGGTCGTTTCGTGGGCACCCGTGCCGTTTGACTTGCAGATGCCGCATAGCGATCACGGCTTTGGGTTCGGACTGGCGGCAAATGACGATACGCCTGCGGCAGAGCCATCTGCCTTGGCCTCTGCTGGTTCTGACGTCACGCAGCAGACACTGACTTTACCAATGCGGCTGGCAGAGCGCGCGCGCATTTCCCCGACTTTTGCGGGTGCGTCGGAAAGTGGCGGTGGCTCCGTAGTCTTCGCAGATCCCTATGTGACGGGCGGCCATCAGTTGCTGTTGATGGCGGGCTTGTCGCATGTGCCCGTACCGCAGGATGTAGCCACGTTGTTTCGTGAGCGCAGTGCGGGCAATGGCCCGCCAACACCGCCAGCCATGGCTGACAAGATGGCGGTGCAGCAGCCGCAGCGCTGGTCTCTAGATAGCTGGCTGTTTGTGCGCGACGGGTCTGGCGCAGCCAGCACGGCTGCTCCCTTTGCCAGCACTTATGGTGCCAGCCAGGCCGGTGCAGTGCTGCGCTATCGTCTGGCAGCAAATAGCGCCAACCAGCCCAATGCCTATTTCCGCGCCTACAAGGCTCTCGACAAGGGCGGCGAAGAAGAAGCAGCGCTCGGCCTCGCGGCACGTCCGCTGGCAAAGATTCCGCTGATGGCCAATGCGGAAATGCGGGCCACACGTGTTGGCGGGAAAACGCGTCTGCGACCTGCTGGTTTTGTCTACACCCAACTCGCTCCGCTGGATATGGGCGGCGGGATGCGGGCAGAGGCCTATGGTCAGGCGGGCTATGTCGGGGGGGCAGGCAAGACTGCCTTTGTCGACGGGCAGCTCCGCCTTGATCGCGAAGTGGCGCGTTTCAAACTGGGTGATCTGCGTGCGGGCGCTGGCGCCTGGGGTGGTGCGCAGAAAGGCGCGGCGCGGCTTGATATCGGCCCTTCAGCCAGTATCGGCTTGCCCTTGGGGCAGAATCCGGCGCGGCTTTCCATGGATTACCGGATGCGTGTGGCCGGGGATGCTCAGCCGGAAGATGGAATCGCAGTAACGCTTTTTAGCAATTTCTAATATACGCTTCTTCCAACTTTAACCATGCTGCGCTAGGCGGGGCTTATGGACGTCTATCTCCCCATCGCCAATCTGTCAGTCAACGGGCTGCTCATTGTCGCATTGGGTGCGCTCACCGGCATTCTTTCCGGCCTGTTCGGCGTGGGCGGTGGCTTCCTGACAACACCGCTGCTGATCTTCTACGGCATCCCCCCAACCGTTGCTGCGGCATCGGCATCCACGCAGGTGACCGGGGCCAGCGTGTCCGGCGTTTTCGCGCATAGCCGCCGCAAGGGCGTGGATTACCGCATGGGCGGCGTGATGGTGGTTGGCGGCATTATCGGCGCGATGATGGGGACGCTGCTGTTCCGCTTCTTCCAGTCGATTGGCCAGATCGATATCATCATCAACATTCTCTACGTGTTGATGCTGGGCACCATCGGAACGCTGATGATGCGAGAGGCTCTGGAAACCATCCGCGCGAGCAAGAAGGGCGAAAGGCCGGTCGTGATGAAGCGGCGCCACCATCCTTTTGTCGCGGTATTGCCGATGCGCTGGCGGTTTTATCGGTCGGGCCTGTATATTTCCCCGCTGGCTCCGCTGATCCTGGGCATTGCCGTCGGTATCCTGACCATGCTGATGGGCGTAGGCGGCGGCTTCATTCTGGTGCCGGCCATGCTCTATATTCTGGGCATGAGCGCCGGGGTCGTGGTGGGAACCTCGTTGTTCCAGATCCTGTTCGTGACCATGGCGACGACCATGATGCACGCGCTGACCACGCGGGCCGTGGACCTCGTGCTGGCCGCCCTGTTGCTGCTTGGCTCCGTGTCGGGCGCGCAGATCGGGACCAAGATCGCCTCCAATGCGAAGCCGGAAATATTGCGCGTCATCCTGGCGGCCATTGTGCTGCTGGTGGCCTTGCGCATGGTTTACGGGCTGGGTGTCCGCCCGGATGAAATCTACACAGTGGTCGATCTGTGAAGCGGCTGCTGCTCCTTTGCCTGATATTCTTTGCCCTGCCTGCGCAGCGGGACCCGATCCTTGTGCCGGAGGTCTCGCAACATGAAGTGCAGGTGCGCCAGGGCTTTGTCGGCACGGAATTGCTTCTCTTCGGTGCTATCCTCGATCCGCGCGGTGTGCGGGCGGGGGAGGATTATGACATCGTCGTGCTGCTCAAGGGGCCGACCGTGCCGATCCGGGTGCGCGAAAAAGAGCGTCTTGGCGGCATCTGGCTCAATTCGGAAAGCACCGCGTTCCGCTCAGCCCCCGCTTTCTTTGCGATTTCCTCCAGTCGGCCGGTTGAGGAAATCGTCGATGAAAAAACCGCTGCAATTTACGAATTGGGTCTGAAATATATCCAGTTTTCTCCCAGCGGTGTGATTGATGTCGAACAGCAGGAACGGTTCAAGGCCGGGCTGGTGGACCTTCGCTCGCGCAAGGGGCTCTACAAGGAAGACATGGCCGGGGTGCAGATCAGCGAGCAAGTGCTCTACCAGGCCCGGATTTCCTTGCCTTCCAATGTCAGTACCGGGGTCTACACCGCAGAAACCTTCGCTATTTCCCGCGGCCGGGTGATCGCTTCGGCGGTATCGGAAGTGGAAGTCAAGAAAGTCGGCTTTGAGCGGCTGATCGAAGTGTTCTCGCAGAAGCAGGCCTTGCTCTACGGCATCATCGCTGTGCTCATGTCTGTGGGCATGGGCGTGCTGGCGGGCAGGCTTTTCGCGCTTGTTTAACAGTCAGAATTGACCTGATCTTAACCCCTTTGCCCCTACCCAACTGCCACAACCGAAGGGGCATAGGGATTTTTCCATGACGGACATGGGTAAACAGTCTTTCCAGCGCGAGGCCACGCCAGCGCCTTCAGCTGCAGCTGAGACGAAGACTGACAATGCGATGCAGCCGATTGGCGTGGTGCTGGAAATTGCCGGTTCCGGTTCGCAGATCGCGCTTGATATCGAGCGTTTGAACGAATGCATGGCAGACCCTGATCCTTCGATTGCTTTGGCCGGACAGGTCGGCAGCCAGATCAAGATCCGCGTGGGCAAAAGCTGGCTGCTCGCCAGTGTCCGCAACCAGCGGCAGGACCGCCGGGCCAATGGTATTGTCGCCAATATCGACTTTCTGGGTGAAGGCGATGAGGAGCGGCTGACCGGCAAGATTCATAGTTTCCGCCGTGGTGTGACCCGTTACCCCGTACCCGGTGCGCTGATCTATCCGGCCACCACCACCGATCTCAAGCAGATCTATGCCAGCGACGGCCGCTCCAACATCCAGGTGGGCACGGTCTATCCGACCAAGGATATCCGCGCGGGCATCTATATCGACGCGATGCTGGGCAAGCATTTTGCACTGCTGGGCTCCACCGGTACCGGTAAATCGACCAGCGCCGCGCTGATCC
>JAGREF010000072.1 GCA_020446665.1 Sphingomonadaceae bacterium | reverse complement strand
TCGAGGAAAACTGCTTCAAGCCCGTACGCGCCAGCGCGGCCGGGTTCGACGGTCCGTGGCGCCTGCATCTGTCAGTGCAGGACGGCCGCCTGTCGATGGAGGTTCGTTCGGAAGCGGATGAACCGGTCGAGACGCTGATTCTGGGACTAGCCAGATTCCGCCGCCCGATCCGCGAATATTTCGCGATCTGCGACAGCTATTATCAGGCAATCCGCAAGGCGACCGCCGCCGAGATCGAGACGATCGACATGGCCCGTCGGGCGGTGCACGATGATGCGGCCAATTTGCTGCTGGAACGGCTGGACGGCAAGGTGGAGACGGATTTTCCCACCGCCCGGCGGCTGTTCACGCTGATCTGCGTGTTGCACATCAAGGGTTGAAGGCGGGGGTGGCCCGCCCGCCGGGGAGGATGGCATAGGCGATGGGCAGAAAACGCTCCCTTGCCGCGCGCTGGCACTGGCCTGCGGCGCTGCTGCTGGTGGCAATTCTCGTTGCTGGCGCAGGCTGGTGGCACCTGATTCACTGGACCCCGTCGCGCGGCGAATTCCCTGTGCAGGGGGTCGAGATCGGGATCGAGGATGGCGCCGCCGATTTCACTGCGCTGCGGGCGGTGGGCGCGGATTTCGTCTATCTGGAAGCCAGCAGCGGTGCGGACAGCCATGACATGGAATTCGCCCGCAATTTTGCCGCTGCGCGCGCCGCTGGTCTGCAAGTGGGGGCAGTGCATGCCTATGACCCCTGCCTGGCCGCTGAACGCCAGTCCGCCAATTTCGTGACCGTGGTGCCGCGCGATGCGGGGCTGCTGCCGCCCGCCGTTGCGCTTGACCGGCTGGCCGAGGATTGCCCCGAGCGAGTCAGCGATGCGATGGTGGAAAGCGAACTGACGACCTTTCTCAACCAGATTGAAGGGCATACCGGCAAGCCCGCCGTGCTGAAGATTTCAAGCGGTTTTGAAGCACGTTACGGGCTGGCGCACCGCGTGGAGCGGCCATTGTGGCTCAGCCGCACGCGCTTTCAACCCGATTATGGCGGTCGGCCATGGACCTTGTGGACGGCCAATGCGATGCTGCATTCGGATGCGGCGGCCGATCCGTTGCGCTGGGTGGTGCTGCAACCCTGAAGCGGCTGAAGTGAGGGAGCGCTGGCTTGAGCGATAATATGAACCGGGACGGGCTGATTGCAATCGCGCATCGGGCGATGGACAATGCCTATGCCCCATATTCAGGTTTCCGGGTCGGAGCAGCACTGCGCTTCGCTGATGGGACGGTGGTGTCAGCCAGCAATGTCGAAAATGCCAGCTATGGCCTGTCGCTATGCGCGGAATCCGTGGCGCTGGCCAAGGCGATGGATGATGGCCATCGCGGCGGGCTGGAGGCGGTGGCGGTGCATGGCAGCGGGGATGCGCCATCGCCGCCTTGCGGGCGTTGTCGCCAGATGCTCGCCGAAATGGCGCAGCTTGGCGGGACTGACCCGCTGGTCTGGTGTGCGGGTGAAGGCGGCGATGTGATCGAGGCGCGGCTTTCCGAACTGCTGCCGCATGCGTTCGGCCGAGCCAATCTGGAGTGATGCGATGACGAGAACGATGCGCGATCCGGCAGCCCTGATTGACACGGCATCGTTGTCAGCGCTGCTCGGCGATCCGCAGCTGCGCCTGTTTGACTGCACGACCTTTCTCGACCGTCTGCCCCCCGGCAGCGCGCAACCATACAATGCCATTTCGGGCCGCACGAACTTCGAAACCGCGCATATCCCGGGGGCCGGTTTTCTGGACCTGCAGGGCGAGTTTTCGGATCGGACGAGTCCGTATCACTTCATGCTGCCCGATGTGCAGCAGCTCGAATCCGCGTTCGGGCGACATGGTATCGGAGCGGGAACCCGGGTGGTGCTCTACAGCGCTGGCGCCATGATGTGGGCCACGCGCTTCTGGTGGATGCTCAAGGCACTGGGTTTCGACAATGTCGCGGTGCTGGATGGCGGTCTGGACAAGTGGCGCGCCGAAGGCCGACCGGTTGAAGCGGGGCCGCCAAGAGCCTGGCCTGCGACCAGTTTCCAGGCAAGGCCCGTGCCGGGTCGCTTCCTTGGCAGCGGCGAAGTCGCAGCCGCGATCGGGCGCGATGACACGGTGATCGTCAACGCGCTGTCGCCGGATTATCATGCCGGGCTGGAGCCTACATCCTATGGCAGGTCGGGCCGGATTCCGGGCAGTGTCAATCTGCACTGGGCCGATCTGGTTGATCCCGAAACGAAGAATTTCGTCCCGCTCGATCAGGCAGCTGCGGCGGCAGAGGCAAGGGGCGTTACCGGCGACAAGCAAGTGATCTGCTATTGCGGGGGTGGCATATCCGCCACGCTCGACCTCTTCATGCTTTACCAGCTCGGCTACGAAAAGCTGTCGCTTTACGATGGCTCACTGGGTGAATGGGCCAAGGATGAGAGCCTGCCGCTAGAAACGGACTGAGCGCCGGGTAGCTGCCCCCACCTGTTACGCTTCGGTGTTTTCCAGCCATTCGGCCAGCGCAGCCATGCATTCGCGGCCGAGCAGCATGGAGCGTTCCGGGCTCCACCCCTGCGCCGGATCAGGGCAGTCGCAATGATCCTTGAACGGCATTTCCAGGGTCATCGCGCAGGCGCCAAAGCGTTCCGCCAGCTGGTTGGTGGCCATGGTCAGGTTTGCCCGGCCCGGCCCGGCCCGGGGGTAGCCCAGCTTCGTCTGGAAATCGGGGGTGCGGCGCGCAAGGATGCGCTGATAGCGATTGAAGTGTTCCCCCTGTCCGTCAGTCCATGACGGGATGCCCTCGAAACCGGCCAGGAACACCGCCGGGATCGCTTCGTCGCCATGCACGTCGATGGCGAAATCGACCCCGGTTTCATCCATCGCATTGCGGATCGCCAGCACTTCGGGCGATCTTTCGGCGCTGGGTTCGTGCCATTCGCGATTGAGGTTCACTCCCGCGGCATTGGTGCGCAAATGGCCACGGCACGAACCGTCGGGATTGGCGTTGGGGACGATGTGCAGGCGGCATTGTGCGCGCAGGGTGCGTCCGACCGGATCAGCGGGGTCAGTAAGGCAATCCAGTGTGCCTTCCATCCACCATTCGGCCATGGATTCGCCCGGATGCTGGCGCGCAAACAGCCAGACCTGGCGCGTCCCTTCGCCCAGTTCGATGCAATCGATCGGCTGACCTTCGAGGCTGGTGCCAAGGGTGCGGCAGGACACGCCATCCTGCCCCGCCACACCGGCGACCAGATCGTGATGCCGTTCCATCGAATAGGGCGCAAAATAGGCAAACCAGCACAGGTCGCTGGCTGGCTGGTGGCGAATCGTCAGTGTGCCGCCATTGCCGTGTTCGTCCCATTCCGTCTCCGCCCGGCCCCAATAATCGCGATCCTCCGACACGCAGGCGCGGTATCCGGGCCATCCTTGCGGATAGGCGGAAGCGGCCAGCCCGGTGATCCTAAGCTCAAGCTCGCGTCCGGATGCGCCGGCGACGCGAAAATGGAACCACTGAAAGAAATCGCTGTCCCGGTCCTTGCGGATGGCGAGCCGTGCGCTTGCCCCCGTGATGGACAGCACTTCGATATTGCCGCTGTCGAATGCCGCTGAAATGCTGATGTCGCGGTCAGTCACTTGACCTCCACCGTCTCGCCCGATGTCCCCGGAAAGTCTGCAAACAGTGCTTCGGCCAGCTTCGCCGCGCCCAGTTGCGTATCCGCCATGGGAGAATCCGCCGCGACGGCGAAATGGCTGCGCCCTTCCCATAATACCGCGTCAGACGCGCGGTTGCGGATCTGGACTGAAAGTTCGGTGCTGACCTGATCCTTGGGGCCGCCCGAAAGATCGATACCCAGCCCCATACCGACGCTGGAGCCCCAGCCGCCGCCAGTTGCCCCGCCGACCCCCACGCTCACCGGTCCGCGAGTGCGATCGGGCTTGTAGTAGGAGCGTTCCACCCGCACCAGCGCCACTTGGTCTGCGCTGTCCGCCGTCCCGTCGGCATAGCCGATCGCCCCGAGCTGGCGCGACACGGCGGCAAGGTAAGTCCTGATTTCGAGCGAGGCGGGATCGCCGCCCGGGGCCGCAGCCACCGCGATCGTGCCATGGCCGAGCTGATCGAGCGCAGCCGGTTCGTGAAAGCGCGTCACTTCCACCGGCCCGGTCGGCGCAACGCAGCCAGACAGGGCGGCAAGCCCAAGCAACAGGGCGGACAGGGCAGTTCTGGTCATCGCGCAATCCTTATTTTCGCATTATCCCTTTGTGCGCGTTGCCGATTGAAGGCGCAAGCATGACCACAATCTTAACCCAAAAGTCGCGAGTTTGATGTAAGGGGGCGCCATGTCCAGCAAGCTTCCCGTTCTCGTTACCGGCGGTGCCGGTTACATCGGCTCTCACGCCGTCCTTGCCCTGGTCGATGCCGGCTGGCCGGTGGCGGTGATTGACAATCTGTCGACCGGTTTCCGCTTTGCCGTGCCTGACGGGGTGCCTCTCTATGAAGGGGATATCGAGGATGGCGCGCTGCTCGCCCGGATTTTCGCGGAGCAGGGTACACGGGCGATCATGCACTTTGCCGGTTCGATCGTGGTGCCGGAGTCCGTCGAGAACCCGCTCAAATATTATCACAACAATACGGTGAAGAGCCGCGCACTGATCGAGGCAGCAGTGATGGCGGGCGTGCCGCATTTCATCTTCAGTTCCACTGCCGCGACATACGGGATTCCCGAAGTGTCGCCGGTCAGCGAAGATTGCCCGAAACTGCCGATCAATCCCTATGGCATGTCCAAGCTGATGACCGAG
>JAGREF010000071.1 GCA_020446665.1 Sphingomonadaceae bacterium | reverse complement strand
CGGGGAAGGGATAGAGCTGTTCGAGACGGACGATGGAGACATCTTCCAGATCTTCCTCGTCGCGCTTCTGGATCAGGTCATAGGCAACCTTGCCCGAACACAGCACCAGCCGCTTGATCTTGCTGTCGGCAATATCCTTCGTGTCGGATTTGATCCGCATGAAGTGCTGATCGCCGAGGAATTCCGCCGCGCTGCTCTTTGCCATCGGATGGCGCAGCAGGCTCTTGGGCGTCATGATGATCAGCGGCTTGCGGAACGGGCGCAGCATCTGGCGGCGGAGCACATGGAAGTAATTCGCCGGGGTGGTGATGTTGCAAACCTGGATATTGTCATCCGCGCACAGCTGCAGGAAGCGTTCGAGCCGGGCAGAGCTATGCTCCGGACCCTGACCTTCATAGCCATGCGGCAACAGCATCACGAGGCCATTGGCGCGCAGCCATTTGGCCTCTGCAGCGGCGACATACTGGTCGATCATGATCTGCGCACCATTGGCGAAATCGCCAAATTGCGCTTCCCACAGGACCAGCGTCTTCGGGTCAGCCATGGCAAAGCCATATTCGAAGCCGAGCACGCCATATTCGGACAGCGGGCTGTCATAGACTTCGAACTTGCCATGCGGCAGCTGGCACAGCGGGATGTATTTCTCTTCGGTCTTCTGATCGACCCATACGGCATGGCGCTGGCTGAAAGTGCCGCGGCCTGAATCCTGGCCGGACAGGCGCACGCCGAACCCTTCGGTGACGAGGCTGCCATAGGCGAGTGCTTCGGCGGTTGCCCAGTCGAACCCTTCGCCGCTGGCAAACATTTCGCGCTTGGCTTCGATCACGCGGCCCAGCGTCTTGTGGATCGTCACATGTTCAGGAACCGTGGTGAGCGTGCGGCCCAGGCTTTCGAACAATTTCGGCTCGATTGCCGTATGCACATTGCGGCGCGCCGTTTCCGGATCGGCGGGCTTGTGCAGACCGCTCCAGCGACCGGCGAACCAGTCGGCCTCATTCGCCTTGTAGCTCTTGGCCGCTTCGAATTCGGCGCTCAGCAGCTCGTCAATTTCCTCGCGCAATTGCGTGGCATAGCCGGTGACGATTTCCCCCTCGCTGATCAGGCGCTGGGCGTAGACCGAACTGACCGGCGGATGCTGGCGGATTGCGTCATACATCAGCGGCTGCGTGAATTTCGGTTCGTCGCCTTCATTGTGGCCAAAGCGGCGATAGCACCACATGTCGATCACGATATCGCGCTTGAAACGCTGGCGGTAATCGACGGCCAGCTTGCAGGCGAAGGTCACGGCTTCGGGATTGTCGCCATTCACATGCAGGATCGGCGCCTGGACACCTTTCGCCACATCAGACGGGTAGGGCGATCCGCGCGAGAACTTGGGCGCGGTGGTAAAGCCGATCTGATTGTTGATGACGAAGTGGATGCAGCCACCGATATTATAGCCATTCACGCCGGAAAAGCCGAAGCATTCCCACACGATACCCTGGCCGGCAAAGGCAGCGTCGCCATGGATCAGCACGGGCAGGACCTGCTCGTGCTTTTCCAGATCGTCGCGGATGGCCTGCTGCGCGCGGGCCTTGCCCAGCACCACCGGGTCCACCGTTTCGAGGTGGCTGGGGTTGGGGACCAGCGACATGTGGACCTTGATCCCGTCAAATTCGCGGTCGGTGCTGGTGCCGAGGTGATATTTCACATCGCCTGACCCGCCGACATCTTCCGGATTGGCCGTGCCGCCGGAGAATTCGTGGAAGATCACCTTGTATGGCTTGGCCATCACATTGGCGAGCACGTTCAAGCGGCCGCGATGGGCCATGCCATAGATGATTTCGCGCACGCCGGCTGCGCCGCCATGCTTGATCACCGCTTCCAGCGCGGGGATCATGGACTCGCCGCCATCAAGGCCGAAACGCTTGGTGCCGACATATTTCTTGCCGAGGAA
>JAGREF010000070.1 GCA_020446665.1 Sphingomonadaceae bacterium | reverse complement strand
GACTCCAGCGCATATGGATGAACCCATGCGCGAGATCATCTTCGATACCGAAACCACCGGGTTCGATCCCAAGAAGGGGGATCGCATGGTGGAAATTGGCTGTATCGAGATGGTCAACCGGGTGCTGACAGGGCGCACGTTTCACGCCTATTTCAATCCCGATCGTTCGATGCCAGCTGAGGCGGAGGCCGTTCATGGCCTTTCGGAAACATTCCTGTCGGACAAGCCGCGGTTCAACGAACTGGCGGACGAGTTGATTGCGTTCCTCGAGGACTCGCCGCTGGTCGCGCACAATGCCGGATTCGATTTCGGCTTCCTCAATGCCGAACTCGACATCTGCGGGCTGGATCCGGTCTGCACCAGCCGGATGGTCGATACGATTGCGATCGCCAAGGTGCGCCATCCCGGGGCCAAGCTTTCGCTCGATGCGCTATGCACCCGTTACGGTATCGACCGCAGCCACCGGACCAAGCACGGCGCATTGCTCGACGCCGAATTGCTTGCCCAGGTCTATGTCGAACTGACCGGTGGGCGGCAGATCGGCCTCGAACTCGTTGCTGATGAAGCCGATTCCATTTCAGCCGTGGTCGCCGCGCCGGTGACGGCTCGCGAACGGAAGTTTCGTGCCGCGCGACCGCACGAGGCCAGCGCCGAGGAACTGGCGCGTCACGCGCAGTTTCTGGAATCGATCAAATCCCCGCTCTGGGCCGGCTGACAAGCGGCCCAGGCGATTGAGAAGGAGTACAGGTACTTATGGATATTCGCGTGTCAGGCCACCAGATGGATACCGGTGCGGCCCTGCAGGAACATGTTTCCGACCGCCTCAATGGCATTATCGAGAAATATTTCGGTCGCGCGCTGTCCTCCAACGTCACGTTCGGCAAGGCGCCGGCCGGGGCTTTCAGCTGCGACATCGTGACCCACGTGATGCACGGGCTGATTCTCAAGGGCCATGCGGAAGCGCATGACGCCCACATGGCGCTGGACCAGGCGGCGGAGAAGATCGACAAGCAGTTGCGCCGTTACAAACGTCGGTTGAAGGACCGGCACGAGCAGGCAGCTTACGCAGCCAAGGAAGAAGACGCGGCCTACACCATTTTCGCTATCGCGGATGAGGAAGAGGAAGTCGTCGCCGATGCACCGCCGGTGATTGCCGAGACGCGCGTCGATATCCCCGAAACAACCGTTTCCGATGCCGTGATGCTGCTCGATTTGCGTAATACCAATGCGCTTTTCTTCAAAAATGCTGGCACCGGGCGGCATAATATGGTCTATCGCCGTAGTGATGGATCGATCGGCTGGGTCGAACCGTCCTGATTGGTCGGCGCCCGAGTTCATAAGGCGCAAGGCATTCCGCCCGGTTTTCAGTGCCCAAAGAGTGAGAGGCCGGGCGGATTTCCGCATGACTTGCAGCCTACCCGCGCTGGCGCGGGCCGATTCACGAAGCTGATTGCAATATGACTACGCTCTATTCGATTTTCCCCGATGCTGTCGCGACAATCGACGCGGGCAGCAAACCGGCGATTCTCGAGGCCCTCGCCGATCGGTTCGCCAAGGTCTACGACCTCGACCAGGTCGAAGTGCTCGAGCGGATTGAGGAACGCGAAAATCTCGGCAGTACCGGTTTTGGCCGTGGCGTGGCGATACCCCATGCCCGCATGCCCGGGCTCAGGCGTCCGGTCGCGGCATTCCTTCGGCTCGACAACCCGGTGGATTTCGCCGCTGCCGACGGGATGCCGGTCGATCTCGTGTTCGGCCTGCTCTCTCCTGAAAACGCCGGGGCCATGCATCTTCAGGCGTTGGCGGCGATCTCGCGTATGGTGCGCGACGAGGCGATTCACACCGCGCTTGCCGATGCAGGCGACGCCGAAGCGCTTTATGCCCTGTTGACCAACGTTATCGACCGGGATGCAGCCTGACGATTCCGCGCAGGGCGCCGCGCCGCACTGGCGTGCGCTGGAGGCGCTCTATGCCTCGGCACCGATCAACCGCCTGTTCGATTCCAGCCTGGAAATTATCGGCGAAGGCCGTTCGCGCATCACTTTCACGGTCGATGAACGCTATCACCACGCGGCGGGCGCCTCGCACGGGACAATCTATTTCAAGATGCTCGACGATGCGGCCTTTTATGCAGCCAATACGCTGGTGACAGACCGCTTTCTGCTGACCACCTCTTTCAATCTCCATTTCACCAAGCCGGTGAAGGCCGGAGAAGTCGTGGCTGAAGGCCGTTGGGTCAGCGGGCGCCGCCGGGTGTTCGTGGCAGAAGCGCGGCTGGTTGATGCAGAAGGGGACGAGATCGGGCGCGGCACCGGCACCTTCATGCGTTCGCGCATCCCGCTTTCCGGCCTGCCTGGCTATACGGACAAGGCGGTATAGGCATGGATGGGCGCTTGCCCGCGCATATCGAGGTTGGCGGCCTGATCCGCGCTGCGGAAGCCGAGGGAGGCTTCGGAACGGTGCTTGCCCGGGGTGAAAGGGACGCCGGGACTATCCTGATATTAACCATGCAACGTGGTGCAAATGCGCAACTATGGGAACGGATGCCCCAGCTGGACGGCACTCGCCAATGGACCGTCATAAAGGTCCAAGACCATGAAAATAAACATGAAATGTCCGAATATCTGGACCGCAGGAAGCAACAGGACAGCGATATCTGGATCGTTGAACTGGATATCGCAGATGCACAACGCTTTGCCGCACTGCAGCAAAATTTAGGTTGACGTTAACTTCTGCCCGCCTATGTGGCCCCCACTTCCCAAAAGCGCAGGCGATCGCACCCGGCATTCCGGCCGGTTGATTAGCGCGCAGACGGGGGACGGCCGGCAGGCCCGAAACGGACCAAGTCAACGACCGCATATAACGCGGCAAGGTCCCAGTCTGCGCAGGTCCGTTCACCGCTCAGAAGACGGATTACATGAGTCGCAAGACCCAAAAGGCCAGTATTGTCGCAATTGCCGCGACGTTGATGATTGGCCTCGCAAGCGCTGAAGGTTCAGGCGCCAATGCCCAGCAGGGCGAGAACCAGGAAATTTCCGGGATGGAAACCGACGCGGAAACCGTGCCGGTCTTCGTTGCCGAAGAAGTGGTGCAGGCTCTGCCTCCGGTTGAAACACCGGTTGAAGATCTTGCAGATAACGCAGCCGCTGCGGATGCATCCTCCTTGCAGGAATTGGTTGCCGTCACCCCGACAGATGGCGCGCTCTCGCGTGAGATGGAATGTCTCGCCGGGGCGATCTATTTCGAATCGCGTGGTGAACCGCTGGCCGGACAGCTGGCCGTGGGCCGGGTGATCATCAATCGCGCAGAATCCGAGCTCTTCCCGTCAAGCTATTGCGGCGTTGTCTATCAGCGCAAGCAATTCAGCTTTGTCCGTGGTGGCCGTATGCCGGCCATTCCGCGCAGCTCGCCCGCATGGCACCGGGCCAAGGCGATTGCGCGTATCGCGCATCAGGATCTGTGGGACAGCGAAGCGCAGGACTCGCTCTATTTCCATGCCCGCTATGTTCGCCCGGCATGGAGCAAGCGCAAAGTCGCTCGCGCGACCATCAACACGCATGTTTTCTATCGTTGATATGCTGAACAGTTGAGAGAAGGGGCCTCCTGCGCATAGCACGGGGCCCTTTTTCTATCCAGGACGACTCACGAATCGCGAATTTCAACCCAGACTGGGGCGTGGTCGCTGGCTTTTTCCCGCCCGCGATGTTCCTTGTCGACGCCGGTTGCGATCAGCCGGTCAGCCAGTTCCGGCGTCAGCAGCAAATGGTCGATGCGGAATCCATGGTCCTTGGGCCAGGCGCCTGCCTGATAATCCCAATAGGTCCACACACCGCCGCCCGGATTATGCGTGGCAATTGCATCGGTCCAGCCATCACCCAGCAAGCGCATATAGGCGTCGCGCGATTCCGGCTGCATCAGCGCGTCGCTTTCCATCGCCTTGACCGCCCAGACATCGCGATCCGTGGGGATGACATTATAGTCCCCCACCACCGCTGTCGGAATTTCAGCTGCCCATAACTCACCCATCCGCGCGCGCAGACGCTCCATCCAGGCCAGTTTGTAGTCGAATTTAGGCCCGGGCTGCGGATTGCCATTGGGCAAATAGATGCACACAACGCGCACACCGTTCACATCAGCCTCAAGATAGCGTGCCTGCTCGTCCGCGGGATCGCCGGGCAGACCCCGCTGCACTTCCACAGGCTCCATGCCATCGGCGAGAATGGCGACACCGTTAAAACTCTTCTGCCCGTGCCAGATCGCCTTGTAGCCAATCTTCTCGAATTCCTCGGCCGGGAAATTGGCATCCTGGCTTTTGATTTCCTGGAGACAGGCAACCGTCGGCCGGGTTTCCTGCAGCCATTCCAGCAGGCGCGGCAGGCGCGCCTTGATGCCGTTGATATTGAAAGAGGCGATACGCATGGCGCAGGTCCGCACCCTAGATGCCGAAGCTCGATCCGCATCCACAGCCAGATGCGGCCTGCGGGTTTTCCACCCGGAACGCGGCGCCACCCAGCGATTCCACGAAATCCACCACGGCCCCGGAAACCAGATCAAGGCTCACCGGATCGACCACCAGCTGAACGCCATCTGTCTCACTGACCAGATCGTCTGCCTCAACGCTTTCCGCCAGATCGAATTTATACTGGAAACCGGAACAGCCCCCGCCTTCGACAGACAGGCGCAGAATTGCGGCCTTTGCCTGCTTCTCGGCGATCCAGGCTACCCGTTTCGCTGCGGATTCCGTCAAGGTTAGTACTTCGGCCATGGTGCTGATCTAGGAAGCGGCAAGTCCAATCTCAAGTGGCGCAATCAGGCGGTCTGGATATATTCGCGCATCACTTCCGCTTCGTGTTCCACTTCGTCGATGCGTGACTTCACAAGATCGCCAATCGAAATGAAACCGCACATCAGCGCTCCATCCACCACCGGCAAGTGGCGGATGCGGCGGCGCGTCATCAAAGCGAGCGCATCAATAACCTGTGTAGACGGCTCAACGGTAATGGCGGGTGCAGTCATTACGTCGCGCACTTGCGTGTCCAGACAGGCTGCCCCATCCGCCGCCAGCCGATAGAGCACGTCACGTTCGGAGAATATCCCGGCAACCTTGCCCTCTTCCATCACCGGAACAGCGCCAATGCGCTTTTCGGCCAGCATCGCAACTGTCTCGCGCACGCTGGCGGATACGTCGCAGGTGACAACCTCTGAACTGGCACGACCTGCAATGATCTGGGCAATTTCCATGGCTCTCTCCCTTCCTGACGTTGAAGCGATAGTTTGCCACGAACCGCGCTGAAAAGCGAATCATCTGGCCTCAGCAAGATTGCGTCATCGCCGTTCCAGCGCGTAGGGATGCGGCATGATTCCCAAATCCCCCCTCGAAGATCCGGAAAAGGCCGCTCATGCCTGGGCGCGCTACATGCGGCTGATGCGGTTCATGTTCCTTGCCACGATTGGCGTGGTTCTGCTCGCCATGGCGGTGCTCTATAAGCAAAATGGCTTTGTTTCAGTGCATTACTTCATCGCAGCGGCGCTGGGCATTGGCTTCACCATGTTGCTGACATCTGCCCTGATGGGGCTGATGTTCCTTTCCAGCGGCACCGGGCATGACGAATCCGTGAGTGACCGGCTGGAAGAAGAGCGCCACAAATAGCCGGTGCAGCGATTACGGCTGCGGTTCGCGCAGGCGGAATTCCTCGACCGGGACACCGCCAATCAGATGCTCCTGAATGATGCGCTCCAGCACTTCGGGCGTGCAGGAATGATACCAGACGCCATCGGGCCAGACGACCGCGACTGGTCCTGCCACGCAGATTTGCAGGCAATCGGCCTTGCTGCGCTGAATGCCTGACTTGGGCAGTCGCAATTCGCGAAAGCGCTGTTTGAGATAGCTCCACGAGGCTTCACCAGCATCCCGGCTGCAACATTTCTGCTTTTCAGGCAGAGCGCAGAGGAAAATCTGCCGCGCTATCCGCTCGCCGCCAATCTTGGCCAGCGCCAGTCCGGCCCGTTGCTGCTCACTCAATTCGCTCATTCAGCGGCAGCTTTCCCATCCCTGCGCAGCCAGCGATCCAGCCAGTCAAATACGGTCTGGTGCCATTGCAGCGAGTTTTTCGGCTTCAGCACCCAGTGATTCTCATCCGGGAACACCAGTAGCTGCCCTGGAATCCCCTTGCGCTGAAGCGCGGTGAAGCTGGCGATACCCTGTGTGTAGGGGATGCGGAAATCCTTCTCTCCGGTTATCACCAGCATGGGCGTCTGCCAATTATCGACGAAATTGACCGGGTTCCATTTCTCGAATTCTTCCGGCGCTTCGAAATAGGCTTTCCCGCCATGCTCCCATTCGATGAACCACAGCTCCTCAGTTTCGTAATACATGGCGCGCTGGTCGAACACGCCATCATGCTGGACGAGGCAATTGAACCGATCCGGCCATTTCCCGGCAATCCAGTTCATCATATAGCCGCCATAGGAAGCGCCCATCGCGCAGGCGCGCGTTCCATCGATCTGGCTGTCAAGCTTGAGCGCAGCGTCCAGCCCAAGCTGCAAATCTTCCAGCGGCTTGCCGCCCCAATCCCTGGTGATGGCATCGGTGAAGGCCTGCCCATAGCCGGTGCTGCCATGGAAATCGACGGAGACGACGGCATAGCCCTGGCTCGCCACCACGCGCGGGTTCCAGCGGCTGGACCAGCTATCGTTGAAGCTGCCCTGCGGCCCGCCATGGACATAGAGAATGGTCGGGATCGGGCCTTTCTGGTCCTCCAGCCGGGTGATCTGCCCCCAGACTGTATCGCCATCCGCACCTGTAAAGCTGAAACGCCTGGTAACGACCGATGCGCGCTGGCCCAGTACAGCGGCGCCCGCTTCAGTCAGCGGGCGTGCCTGCTGCCAGTTGCGTGACAGATACAGTTCGGGCGGGCCGCCAATCGAATCGCGGGTGAACAGCAATTGCTTGCCCGGCAGAGCCACGACATTGCCAATATGCGCTTCATTCCCCGCCATAAGGTCCAGCCGCTCAACCGCGCCATTGCGCGGATCAATGCGGAATGCAGGCGTATCGAGCACATCCTGTGCCGTGGCGATGATCCAGCGCGAATCCGGCGTCCATGTGAGCGAACCGAAGCTGCGGTCAAAATCAGCGGTCAGCGCGCGCTGCTCGCCGGTTTCCAGATCGCGCAACTGGATGACCTGCCGGTCGGCTTCGTAGGTGGGCCGTTCCATCGCCACGAAAGCAAGCCATTTGCCATCGGGTGACGGGGCCGGAAGCGCATCCGTTGCCTTATTCGCTTCGGTCAGATTGGTGGGGGCAGAGCCGCTGAGATCGCTCCACCAAATATCGAGATCGGTGGAACGCGGCTCGCCTGCATCGGCCTGCCTTGCGGTAAAGAAGACGCCAGAGCCATTGGCCGCCCAGGCTATATCTTCCCCGCCGCCAAAGGGCTGGGTAGGGGTATCGCCGGTCAACACTCCGGCCTCGGCGGGGCCATCCAGCGCAATCCCGTCGCCGCTCGCCTTGCCCGCAACCAGATCATAGGCAAAGGCCCGGCTATAGACGCCGGGTGTTTCCCAGCTGTCCCAATGACGGATAAAGCCCACATCCGACTGATAAAGCCTGCCCGTGCCGGGGCCCGGCAAATGGGTCGGCCCGTCATCGCAGCCATAGTTTTTGCAGCTACGCGCAGTCTGCCCGAAAATGATCAGGCGCTTCGCATCAGGGGAAAGCTGGAAACCCTCCACCGCGGCGGGCAGGCTGGTGACCTGCATCGGGCCGGTAACATTCCCGCTCCCCTCAAGCGCGACGCGCCAAAGCTGCGTGGTG
This sequence comes from Sphingomonadaceae bacterium, assembly GCA_020446665.1. Lineage (GTDB taxonomy): Bacteria > Pseudomonadota > Alphaproteobacteria > Sphingomonadales > Sphingomonadaceae > JACXVD01. The sequence continues at coordinate 3,308 of JAGREF010000070.1, read as the reverse complement.
CCTTCGGCGCCTTCCTCCGCCCCTTCCGGCTTGCGGTCTGACAGGAAATAGAGCCAGCCATCCGCACCGAAGGCTGCGCTCGAAGCGCTGCCACCCAGATCCAGCAATATTGGCGTGCCATCCTCATCCTGCAAATCGCGCAGGTAAAGCTGCGTGGTGCGTTTGTAGCTTTCCGGATCCGTCATGGTGACGGGATAAACGGCGTATCGCCCATCGGGCGTAACCGTTGCCCCGCCAAGGCGCGGCATCGTGACCAGATCCTGCGCGCTCATGGGCGGACGATCCGCGGTCTCGCTGGCAGCGAGGGCGGGGCTGGCAGCAGCCAGCATGGCGAAGAGGGATGCGAACCCGGAAATATGTTTCATGCGGGAAAGAACTATACTTTCCCGCGAAACGATCAAGCCATCAGGCGTATTCAGCCGCGCTTGCCGGCAATCCGGGAAATTTCGTCGCGCACCATTTTCTCGACCATTCCGGGCAGGTTCCGGTCCAGCCATTCAGCCAGCATCGGGCGCAGCATGTCGCGCACCATACCTTCCAGCGAGGTTTCGCCAGAACGCACGATCTGAGGCTGTGCGCCCGGCTCAGACAACATCGCCAGCGCGGCCAGATTGTCCCGCATGGACGCGCGCACCGCTTCGCTGGTCAGGCCTTCGCGATCTGCCACGGCATCTTCTTCCGGGACCAGATCCGCATCGCCCAGATCCAGAATGTCATCAGCCGCCGTGCTAAAATCAGCGGGTCGGGCATCGCGCACACCGTCATTCTCTCGCCGGCGGCGTTCTACCGCAGCGCCGGCGCGGTTATCGCGTGCGATGACTTTCTTGATCGATTCAAGAATCTCTTCAACCGATGCTTCGCCCTGCTGTGCCATCTTGCTCGCCTGCCCCTGATCTTCAGCGATTGCTTGCCGAGGGTGAATCACCCCCTTGCTGGTCGGCGATTGTCGCGTCAGCAGCGGGAATGTCAACGGTGCGTGTCGACTGGGCGACCGGATCGGGATCGCGATCCCAGTCGAAGAACTTGCCCCGGACCCGTTCGTAATTAACCGTCGGATCGTACAAAACCCCGGCATCCTCGGCCAGACCAAGGTCCCGCGCCTCTGCCCGACCCATCGCGGCCAGCAGCGAGAAACCCGCGACATAGGCGTTGCGCCGGGCAGTCACGAGCTGGACCTGCGCCGAGAGCAATTCCTGCTCCGCATTGAGGATATCGAGGATGGTGCGATTGCCGACGGTGTTTTCCGCCCGCACCCCTTCGAGGCTGAGTTCAGCGGCGGCAACCGCCTGCTGGCTCGATTGGACGATCTCATTGGCCGCTTTCCAGCTGGACCATGCGGCGCGCACCTGCGCGATCACGCCGCGCTCTACGGCTATTTCCTGCTCCAGCGTAGCCGCGGCGCGGGCCTGTGCCTGACGCTGCAGGGCAGCGGGTCGTCCACCCTGAAAGAGCGGGATGGACAGCGAGACACCGGCCTGCGCGGCCGTGGTTTCCTGCGCTACGCCAACCCCGATATTGCCGCCCAGCGTCCCGAGATAATTGGTGTAATCACCATTGGCGAAAACAGACACCCGAGGTGCGCGCCCGGCACCGGCGACATTGATGTCATATTCCGATGCTTTGGAGCGCTCCCGTGCGGCGATCAGATCGGGATTATATTCCAGCGCGATGGCGACCGCTTCGTCAACCCGGTCCGGCAGGCCGGGAAGCGGCGGGGGCGGCTGAAGATCGTCCGGCGCTTTGCCCACCAGTGCAATATAATTCTCGCGCGCGCTGATCAGATTGGCCTGCGCAGAGCGCAGATCGCTACGTGCGATGGCCAGCCGCGCTTCGGACTGTGCCACGTCGGTGCGGGTCAGATCGCCGATTTCGAACCGGTCGCTGGTGGCCTGCAGATTGACTTCCAGCACACCCACCTGATTGGCGGACAGGCCGACAATGGCTTCGGCGCGGATCACATCCATATAGGCGGCGACAACCTGGCTGAAGACCGCCGATTCGGTTCCGCGCAGATCGGCCTGCCCCGCCTTGACCCGCGTTTCTGCTGCCCGCACGCCATTGCGCACTGCCCCGCCTGAATAGATCGGCACACCCAGATCAATGCCTGCCGCAGCCAGACGCTGTGGCGCGGTGAAGCTGCTGGAGCTTTGCTTGAGGAATTCGATATACTGGCCGGAAGTGCTGACATTGGGCCGCCCCGCGGCCTTTTCGATCGGCACGGTTTCATCCGTTGCGCGCTGCTGGGCGCGCGCGCCCTGCAGGGTCGGATTGGTGCGATAGGCTTCCGCGAGTGCTTCGCGCAATGTGTCGGCATGGACCGGACTCGCAACCAGGGCAGAGCCGATCAGCAAACCGAATGCTGTTGCGCGGCGTGTCATATTCAGAAGCTCCAGCCTTTTGGCGCGGCAAATTCAGCCAGTACCGGCATGCCGATGTCAGCCACTGGCAAGAGCGAGAGCTCCCCGCCAATCTTGCGACCGACCGCCAGACGGGTCACGCCGCGTTCGGCAAGGCCGGTCACGATCCGACCGTCATCGGCCATGCGCCTGGCCAGAGAGGTCGGGATTTCTTCTGCCGCGCCATCAACCACGATCAGCGAGAAGCCGCCCTTGCGACCCTTGATCGCTTCTTCCGCGTTTTGCACGGTCAGTGATCCGACCAGCGGACGGAGCAGTTCGGCCAGATAGCCACTGCCGCCATCCACGACGAGCGCAGTATCTGTTGCGACCGGCTTTGCTTCGGCCAGCATCCTGCCCTGCACCAGCGGCGCGGCCAGATGGCGGCCATCACCCAGCGCGATTGCGCGATCCATATAGGCGGCGCTGCGCATTGTTTCCGGCACGAAGTCTTCGCGCGCCACTTCACCCATGCGGGCCAGCACGAAAGGCTCGTTCACACCGCTTGTGCGCAGCTGGCTATCCAGCATGGCGCGGCGCGCGGCGGCAAAGTCAGGGGCGGGGCGGGTTGCTGTCATCGTCATCATCTTTTCCCGGCAGGCTGTATTAAGATGGTAATACAGTTCGTCAACGGGCTTGGCTTTAAGCGTTAGAACGCCCGACGCCAAGCGCTTTGACGTCTGGTATATGCCGCGCCTATGGGGCACAGGCAATCGACAGGAAGGAGCATGGCTTCGATGAGCGACATGGTGACGATTCGCGAGGAAGATCTGATTGAGAGCGTGGCCGACGCGCTGCAATATATCTCCTATTATCACCCGATGGATTACATCAAGGCGCTGGGCGAGGCCTATGAAGCTGAGCAGGGCCCCGCAGCAAAGGATGCTATCGCGCAGATTCTCACCAACAGCC
>JAGREF010000069.1 GCA_020446665.1 Sphingomonadaceae bacterium | reverse complement strand
GCGCCAAGGACATGATCATCATCAATGGCAAGAACCACTGGCCGCAGGACATCGAATGGGCGGTGGAGCAATTGCCGGGCTTCAACCATGGCGACATTGCCGCTTTCTCGCTCGATACGGGCGAAGGCGAAGAAGTGCCCGCCGTGCTGGTCCATTGCCGCGTCGCCGATCCGGAAGAGCGGGTGAAGCTGCATGACGAAATCCGCGACAAGGTCCGCGCCGTCACTGGCATGAACTGTGTCGTCGAACTGGTCCCGCCGCGCACCTTGCCCCGCACCAGCAGCGGCAAACTGAGCCGGGCCAAGGCGAAGAAGCAATATCTGTCGGGCGAGATCGAGCCGATCAAGCTGGCGATCGCTGCCTGAGCGGGGCTGCGGTCGCCTAGTCTGCGATCACCCAGCGTCCATTGCGGAAGCGGTAGATATTGGGGCTGACGCAACGCGGCGATGCCTTGCAATCTTCCGCTACTGTCTGGCGGAATTTGTCCAGACCGGGCCCTGAACCCATTATCCCGACGAATACGAACTGATCGGAAACGGCAGTCACGAACAAGTCCGGCCCGGCATTGCGGGCGATTATTTCCCAACTGTCGAGGTCAACCAGCAGGCTGGCCAAATATTCCTCGTTTTCATAGGCAACCGCCTGTCGGCTAAGGGATTTGCCATCGGGTAGCTGTGGCAGGACAGCTTTTGTCTGGCTGGTCGCCCGCGTCCATGCCGCGTCCTCGTCCAGCCCCATTTCGGCAAGTTGGTCTGGTTGCGCCAGCGCGATGGTCTCCGGGCTGTCAAAGGCAAGGATTGCGTATAGATCGTCCCCGATCTGGCGGTGAAAGGGCAATCCCCCCTTTTCGGCAAAAGTCTCCCGGATGTAGTCCCAATATTGCGCATCGCGCACGATCACGCGCAAATCCTTCGCTTCCGGCGGAGGTGGTCGATATGCGATCTTCTCGACAAATTCCTGTTTGACCGTTTCACAATCCGTCGGCGTGGCATTCAGGCAGTAGCCGTAGATGCGATGCAGGTTGATCTGCGCATCGTCGAAGTCGTTCCACTTGGCGATCCGGATAGTCAGCACCTCCTCCGGATCGGGGGCCATCTCTGCCCCGGGCATCGCCGCCTGCAAGCGCGGGATCATCTCACGCGCAAATTCGCTTTCACTCTGCGATGGCTGAGCGGAGCAGGCTGAAGCGGCAAACATCGCCAACAGCCCGGCTGACATGCGGCAAAGTCTCGTCATCAATGGCGTCCCACTCATTCGAAGCTCCCCCCGCGCCCTTCGCCTCCGGCAAAGCGGGCAGCGCCTTTTCGGGCTTCCTCTCGCAGCGGGGCGAGACCGCCGCGACCCTCTGCCTTCAATGCTTCAGCCAGATCGCTGTCGAACTGGCGATAGGCGGAAAGCCGGTCCGCGCGCAGGCAGGTTTGCGGGAAGCGGGCGATCTCGGCTGCCAGCACCTGCGCGGCAGCAAGCGCCTCTCCCTCGGGAACTACGCGGTTGGCCAGCCCCATGGCCAGCGCTTCCTGTGCGTCAACCGGCCGCCCGGTCAGGATCATGTCGAGCGCGCGCCCTTGCCCCACAATGCGCGGCAGGCGCACGGTGCCGCCACCAATCAGGGGCACACCCCAGCGGCGGCAAAACACCCCGAACACCGCGCTTTGCGAGGCAACACGCAAATCGCACCACAAAGCAAGCTCAAGCCCGCCAGCAACGGCATGGCCTTCCACAGCGGCAATAACCGGCTTGTCCAGCAACATGCGGCTGGGGCCCATCGGCCCTTCACCTTCGGGTTCGTAGGTTGCGCCACCTGCGCCGACCGCGCGCAAATCGAAACCGGCGCAGAATGTGCCGTCCGCGCCGGTCAGGATAGCGACGGAAAGGTCGTCACGCCGGGCGAATTCGGCAAAGGCCTCCCGCAGCAGGAGAGCCGTGGCCGGATCGACCGCATTGCGGACCTCCGGCCGGTCAATGGTAACAATGCGGACAGCACCGTCATCATGAACATTGACACTCATCCGCCAAGCGAGCTCCAGCCCAGTTGCACGGTTCCGCCATTTTCTGCCCCCAATTCAGCCTTGCCTCCTGCTGCCTCGATCAGTTCCTTGGTCTTGGCCGCTTGTTCGGCCGGACCACTAATCCGGATGGCAGCGTCAATCCGGGCAGACGCCCAGGCGGCCAGCGCAATGGCCTGCGCGCCCGCCTCGGTCGGTTCGCCATCCTTGAAGGCGACGTCTGGCAGCGCGCCCGCCGGAGGCATCAGCTCCACTCGCCAATCCGGTTCAGTCGCAGCAATGCGTTTTTCCAGCGTAGCGTAAGTCGCCAGCGTCGCCCCTTCGAGCGGTGCAGCGCGCACCAGCGCCCGGCGGCGCTGGCGGTCAACGATCACTTCCGTTTCCGGCACACCGGCCACAAGCGCGAGACGCGCCGCGAGATTTTCAGCCCGTTCGATTCCGGCCTGTTCCTCGCGAGCGCGGGCAGAGGCCAGCTGCGCCTCTTCCGCTTCCTTCGAACTGGTACCTGCCTGCAATTGCGTGAGGGTGAGGTTCACAGGCTGGCCCAGCACCCGCTCAAGCGCCTTGCTTAGCTCTACTTCCGCACGCGGGTTCATTTCCGAAGTAAAGACTGTAGCCGAAACGCTGACCGGGTCGCTGTCCCAGCCAATATCGAGCTGTGACAGGCGCGAGCGGCCATCAAACCGCTCCATCACTTCGCTGCGCACCTGGCGCTGGGCATTGGCTTCCCACGCCACGTCTCGCAGGGTCAGCCCCAACGGCACGGCCAGCGCGATAAACACCGCCAGCGTGACTGCGAATTGCAACTGCGTCTGCTTTTCCGACAGGGTCGTGCTGAAACCATAGAGACGCGCCATCACCGTTGTGGTCCCGGCAATCACCACCAGGTTGGTAACGAACAGCATCAGCGCGCCGGAAAAGACCGTCCAGTTGAAGGTCGCAAGGCCAAAACCCACCACGGCCAGCGGCGGCATCAAGGCGGTGGCAATGGCCACACCCACAATCGTCCCGTCACGCCCGCGAATCGTGGCATAGGCACCCGCGACAGCGGAAAACAGCGCGATCCCCAGATCCATCAGATTGGGCCGCGTGCGCGAGGCAATCTCCGTTGTCACTGTCTGCAAGGGCGAAAAGAAGACGATGAGCGCAGTAAACAGAATCGCAAAGACTGCCCCGATCAGCAGGCTTTTCAACGATTGCTTGGTCCATTGGAAATCACCGACGGCAAGGCCAAAGCCCAGCCCCATGATCGGATCCATCAACGGCGAGAGCAGCATGGCACCGATCACCACGGCAGGCGAGGATTGCAGCAGGCCCAGAATCGCAATGCCCGCCGACATGGACAGCATCAGCAAATAACGCGCGCTCAGCCGACATTCCTGTCGCCTGCGGTCGATCACTTTTTGCTGATCCACCGTCGCTACCACCACATCGCGCCACCAGCGGCGCACCGAGATGGTGAATCGCGTGATTTCGTGCTCGATATTCGGCTTCTTGTCCGCTTCCATCCGGCAGGTCCTGCAATGATCAATCCAGCACTTTAGCGGTCTGCAAACTAACGGCAAAGCGAGAACAGCACTTTCCATCTTTCGCCTGATCGTTCAGCATCCGCCTGGTAAATCTTGAAGTTCGTGTCTTATGCACTTAATACAGTAGATGAACCTGCCGCTGTCGGGCGGCCAAAAGCGAGGAGCCGGCGCAAGCCATGAGTGGAACCGAAACCAAGACCGCGACTGACATTGACCTGCAACTGACCCCGCCCGACCCGGTGCCGCAGGTCGCGCCGGAAAAGGCAGCAGGGCTGGTCCCCGTCACTGACGAGCAGAAGAGCAAGCTGGAAGTGAAGGTGGACGGTTTCGTCGAGGAACTGATCGCGCAGGATGCCAATTCGCCTGAATTCGGGCGCAAGGTGGACCAGATCACCAATATGGGGCGCAAGGAAATCATGGCGGCGGCGGGCATGTCCAACCGCTTCCTCGACCGCCCGATCCGCGCGATGGATCAGGATGAAGGCGTGGGCGCCAATCTGGCTGAATTGCGCCGCGTGGTGGAAGAACTGGACCCCGGAAAGCGCGGCAAGCTGTCAGGTACGCGCAAGATTCTGGGCATCATCCCCTTCGGCAACAAGCTGACCAATTATTTCCGCAGCTATCAAAGCGCGCAGACGCATATCCAGTCGATCCTGCTCAACCTCGCCAGTGGCAAGGACGAGCTGCTGATGGATAATTCCGCGATTGATGTCGAACGGCAGAAATTGTGGGATGCGATGGGCAATCTGGAACAGATGATCCATATCTCCAAGACGCTCGATGAGCGACTGGAAGACAAGGCAGCAGAACTGGATGCGACCGATCCGGCCAAGGCCAAGGCGATCCGCGAAACCGCCCTGTTCTATGTCCGCCAGCGCACGCAGGACTTGCTCACGCAGATGGCCGTGAGCGTGCAAGGTTATCTCGCGCTCGATCTGGTCAAGAAGAACAATGTCGAGCTGGTGAAGGGCGTCGACCGCGCCAGCACCACCACTGTCGGCGCGCTGCGCACGGCGGTGACCGTGGCCGAAGCGATGACCAATCAGCGGCTGGTGCTGAACCAGATCACTGCGCTCAACCAAACCACCGCCGGGATCATCGATTCCACCAGCACCATGCTGCGCGAACAGACCGGCAAGATCCACGAACAGGCCGCCGCCAGCACCATCCCGCTGGAAACGCTGCAGCGTGCCTTCCAGAACATTTATGACACGATGGATGAAGTGGATCAGTTCAAGCTGCGGGCGCTCGATTCCATGAAGCAGACCGTCAATGTCCTGTCGGACGAAGTCGAGAAGTCCAAAGGCTATATCGCCCGCGCTGAAGGCCAATCGCAGGCCGCCGCGCAATTGCAGGACAGCAAGCTGCTGAGCCTGGAGGGCTGAGGCGCAAGGCATGGCTGACAGCACACGGGAATCCGAGCAGATATTGCGGGCTGCCGGCAACAGCCTGCAAATCCAGCGCGAAGGCGGCACGCATCGCCCGGCCAAACATGTCGGGCGCGGTTCGCGGCGGATCAAGACCAACCATATGGTCGGCAAGCTGAAGCGGATCGTCGTCGCCACCGGCGCTATTGTGCTGGGGGCGATGGTGGCCGGGCTGGTGATCGACGGGATTGGCTTTACCGGCGTGATGCTGACATTCTTCGCAATTGTCGCCGCAGTGCTGGCTTTCTCCATCTTCCCGCGGATGAAAGTGCCCCAGCGTCAGGATCTCAACACCGGTTCCGTGCGGCAGATGGTGGGCCATACGGAATTGTGGCTGGAGGCACAGCGCCCCGCCCTGCCTGCACCGGCGGTGCAACTGGTGGACCAGATTGGCGTGCAACTGGATGGTTTGGGCTTGCAGCTGGAAGCGATTGACCAGAACCACCCCGCCACGCGTGAAATCCGCAAGCTGGTGGGCGAACATTTGCCCGGAATGGTCGATAGCTACCGCAAGATTCCGCCCCATCTGCGCAATGAAACCCGCGCAGGCGGCACTGCTGACGAACAGCTCGTCAACGGGCTCGACAAGATCAGCAAGGAAATTGACAGCGTCACGAGGCAACTGGCCGATGGCGCGCTGGATGATCTCGCGATCAAGAACCGTTTCCTCGAATATCGCTATGGCGGCGGCGAAGACGCTGGCGTTCCCCTCGAGTTTGGCAGCAAGGTATCCGGCTGATGCGCCTTTCCATTCCCCACAATCTTGAACGCGAAGCGGCCAAGGATCGCCTTGGCTCGCGCATGCATGAAATTGCTGACCACCTGCCCGGCGGGGCGGAAGTCGATATCAGCTGGCCCGACGAATATCTGATGGACATGGTGGTGCGCACCATGCGGCAGGAATTGCATGGCCATGTCGATATCAAGGACAGCGAAGTGGTGATCGTGATCGACCTGCCACCCGCGCTCTCCTTCGTCGAAGGCATGCTTGGCCCGATCCTGCAGAAGAAGGGCACAAAGCTGCTCGGTTCCGGCTAGGGTCAAGACCTTAGAGCTTGCGGTGCAATTCCAGCAATTCGCGCGGGATGCGCAAGGCGCGGGAGGCTTCGCGAGTTTCCATCAGGAACAGCAATAATGCGATCATCAGCAGGCCGATGGCGAGGATGAAGGTCCCTGCGGCCAGTTGCTGCAGATCAACGCGAATGATCTCTTCCACGAACAGCAGCACCACTGTTGTGCCGATGGAAAGGCCGCTCAGCACCAGCAACAGGATCGCACGGCCAATCACTGCAATGCGCCGGTCGAGCGAGCGGATTTCCGATACCACCATATCGTGCTCCACCCCCTCGGTCTTGCCATGGAGCGCCTGCATCTCGCGCGAGCGATCAACAATCCGCCCCAGCCGCATGGACAGGGTCGCCAGAATGCTGCCAATCGCCACCATCACAAAGACCGGGGCGAGCGCCAGCTGAATGGTCTGGGCGATCATCCCGTCGCCGGCCCCGACACTGGCGCAGTCAGCAAGGCCCGCTGGCAGGCGCTGAAATCGACCGCATCGAGCGATGGCGCCAGGGCGCATTCACCCGCGCCTATTCGTGTATCACCCAAGCGCGCCTCCCCTGCCAATGGCAGGACCAGCAAGGGCGCAGCATAGCGTGCGAGCAGCTGTGCATCTGGCCGGCCATCCAGCCGGTCGAGCAGGAAATGCGGCCCATCGACCAGTGTCATGCTGCCCTGTTCCGGCAAGCTGGCCCGGTGCTCCGCTCCATGCGGCGTGCCGAGCGCAACAGACAAGCTCTCTTCCAGATGCAAGTCGCGCGGGCGGCCATAATCGTAGAAGCGATAGGTAATGTCGGAATTCTGCTGCACTTCCACCAAGGACAGGCCGGGGCCAATCGCATGGACTGTGCCCGCCGGAATGTAGAAAAAGTCGCCCGGCCTGGCGTCATGCCATTCGAGCATGTGCTCGATCGAGCCATCCAGCGCCCCCGCGCGCATCTGCTCTACGGTCACATCCTGACGGAAGCCGATCGCCAGCTTTGCCTCCGGCTCTGCATCGAGCACGAGCCAGCACTCTTCCTTGCCGTTGCTACCCGCCGGTGCCTGCGCATCATTGGGATGAACCTGCACAGAAAGCTTGTCGCTGGTGAAGAGATATTTGACCAGCAGCGCGTCCAGCTCTGGCGGCGGTTCGAACCAGATTTCGCCAATCCGCTGCCCATCGGACGCAGAGAAAGGCGCGGGCAGCGCGTCGCGACCCCAGACCTTCTCCACCATCCGCGTGGGCAGCAGGTGCGCCATGCTCACTGGTTAACCGCTCCGCCGAGCTTGCCGACCTTTTGCGCGCCCGCAGTCGTGGTAATCAGAACATCATCACCGTCGACGACGACCACAACATTTTCGAGCCCGATGACGGAGACACGCGGGCCGTCAGTTTCCACCATCACATTGCTGCAATCGACCAGCTCGACCCAGCCCGCAGCGTGATTGCCGCAATCATCGCAGGCACGCGCATCGCGCAAGGCTTCCCAATTGCCGATATCGGACCAGCCCATATCGACCGGCACCACCGCAGCGCGGGCGGTGTTTTCCATCACGGCGTAGTCGACTGAATCCCCGGCAGTTGCACCAAAGGCCTGCTCGTCGGGATGAAAGCGCGCGCCTTCCGCCTTGCCAAGTTCTACCGCCTGCGCCACCTGCGCCGCCATATCCGGGCGGTGCCGGGCCAGTTCGGCCAGGAAGGCTCCGGCGCGGAAGGCGAAGATGCCGCCATTCCAGAAATAGCCCCCTTCGGCGAGGAAAGCCCTGGCCCGCTCAAGGTCCGGCTTCTCGACAAAGCGCTCGATCCGGTATCCGCCTGGAATAGGCTCTGCCTGTTTGATATAGCCAAAGCCGGTTTCAGGCGCCTTGGGCTCAATCCCGAAAGAAACCATCCAATCATCTGCAGCCAGTTTGGCAGCGGCTTGCGCAGCCGCGACAAAGGCGGGCGTATTGGCAATATGATGGTCACTGGGGCAAACCAGCATGATCGCATCGGCGGGCAGGCGATGCGCAGCCAGCGCGATGGCGGGCGCGGTATTCTTGCCCATCGGTTCGACGATCACCTGCATCCCGGCGCTACCCTGTGCCTCGACATGAGCAAGGTGCTGCGCGCCGGTAACAACCACCGGAGCTGCGAAATTGGCCCCGTCTGCACAGCGATCCAGCGTCGCTTCGAACAGGGTGCGTTCTCCCACCAGCGGCAGGAAGGGCTTGGGCATCGCCGCGCGGCTGCGGGGCCAGAGGCGTGAACCGATACCGCCGCACAGGATTACCGGATGGATGGAAGTCATTTTGGCTTTGTCACTCACTGGTCATGTTACGCTACGACAGAGGCGCTAGGCCTTCGCCATTGCAAACAGGTTACGCAAGGAAATTCCTGATAACCGCCCCAATCCAGTTCACTTCGCAGCAAACCATTGCTGTTGCCAGCCATAGGTGGCCGGAACCGGATTGCCATCGGCATTGGTCGCCGGTTTGAAGCGGAATCGTTCCACCGCCAGCTGGCAGACGATACGGTCAGCCTCCGGATCACCGCTGGGTTTCTGGATCCGGCAATTGGAGGCCCGGCCATCGACGCCGACGGTCATGTAAACAATCACCTGATTGCCAAAGCGCGCCTCGCGTCCGCCTGCGGGCACAGGGAAATCGCGCGCGGAATTGATGTCTCCGGCGATCTTGACCGGCTTGGTCACGGCAATGCCGCCCTGCCCGCCGCCACCCCGGCCCGATCCTGTTCCCATCCCGTCACCCGCAGCGCCGGTGCCATCGCCCTGGTCCCGCGCGCCAGAATTATTCGCGGCGCCGGTGGAGGATGCGCGCGGCACGGGCTTGTCTTCCTTCACCTTGATCTTCGGTTTTTCCGCCGTCACCGGCTTGGGCACGGCCTGCTTGCCCGCTTCGCCTGCTGCCCCTTCATCGGGCAGCGGCTCCGCCTCTTCCGGTGGCTCTTCCGGCGTGGTGACGGTGACAGAGAAAGTCGACAGCACTTCACGTTCGACTGGCGCGACAAAATCCGGGGCGAAGGCCCGCGCCAGAGCGTAAATGGCAAACAGATGCAGCAGGCCGATCAGGATCAGCCGGGGGATGCTGAGCGGCTTGCGCCGGTCAGCATAGCGGGTCGGTTCGCTCTCCATCTGCGCAATTTAACCCATTCGGCACGAAAGGGAATGCCCCCCATTTCCCTATCAGGCGAGATTTATCTCGCGCAGGCGCTGCAGCAGGAAATCATGGCTGGAGATCGGCTCCGGATGCGCATCGGGCATGGCCGGGTCGATACAGGATGGCAGCGTTTCGATCATGAAATCAGGCCGGAAATGCAGGAAGAACGGCATGGAAAAGCGCGCACGATCCTTTGCCGCGCCGACCGGATTGACCACACGGTGATTGGTGGACCGCAATTTCGAGTTGGTCAGCCGGTCGAGCATGTCGCCAATATTGACAGCGAGCGCCCCCTGCGGCGGCTTGACCGGGATCCATTCGCCCTGCCGGTTGCGCAGTTCCAGCCCGGCCTCTTCCGCACCCAGCAGCAGCGTAATGGTATTGATATCCCCATGTTCCGCGGCACGCACGGCACCATCAGGCGCATCCTTCGGCAGCGGGGGGTAATGGAGCAGGCGCATCACGGAATTGCCGTCTTCCACTGTGGGAACGAACCAGTCCTCCGCCAGACCCAAATGAATCGCGATGGCGCGCAGCACCCGGTCACCCGCCTTTTCGAATTCGGCATAGAGCGTTTCAAAGGTCTCCCGGAAACCCTCGATCTCGCCCGGCCAGATATTGGGCGGCATATAGTCTGACAGGGGATGCCCGTCAGGCAGGCTTCGCCCGACATGCCAGAATTCCTTGAGGTCGAAGATTTCGGCATCCTTTGCCTTCTCCGTGCCAAACGGGGTGTAGCCACGTGCACCACCTCCGCCGGGGATATGATAGGCCTGCTTGATCCCGGTCGGCAGCGCAAAGAAAGCGCGGCTCATTTCTTCCGCGCGGGCAATCAGCTCCTGCGGGATGCCGTGGTCGCGGATTACGGCGAAGCCATATTCGGAAAAGCTGCGGCCCAGTTCTTCGGAAATATTCTCCAGCGGCTGGGCAAGCGAAACGGATGCAATGTCGGACATTCAGAAACCTTTGTCGGCGGGGACCGGCGCACAGGCCGTCCTAACTAATTCTTGGTCTTTCGCGCGCTTAGCAGTGATAGACAAGGGGCTGTTTGGTATAGATCAAACAACGCATCCTTCCTGCTTCCCATTCCGGCGTATTCGGAATAAGCCTCGTCCATGACCGAGACACCAGGCCCCGCGCTGCCGGGCATCCCCCGTCCCCTGTTCATATTGAGCATGCTCTATGGCGGCATGACCGTGATCGCCGGTGTGCTGGCGTTCAAGCAGGTTGCCTTTGGCCAGTTGGCCGTGGAAGCGGGGATTTTCGCCTTTCTGCTGCTGGTTGTGCTGTCCAGCGCAATCGCCCAGCTTTACGGACGCAAAACAGCAGACCGGCTGGTGTTGTGGGGCTTCCTGCCGCTGGCCGTTTCCATCGGCCTGATCGCGCTGGTGCTGAGCCTGCCTGCGTCGAAGGACATGCCGCCAGAAAATCTGGCAGCGTTTGAGCGGGTACTGTCCAGCACGCCGCGGATCATGGCCGCCGGGCCGGTCGCCTATGGCGTTTCCCTGCTGCTCAATGTGTGGATCTTCGATGCCTTGCGGGGCAAGAATGCCAGCGGGGCCTATAACGGCATTTGGATGATGCTGCGCGGCGGGATTGCCTCGGCACTGAGCCAGGCGCTGGATTCGGTGATCTTCATCACGCTGGCCTTTTATGGCTCCTTCCCCATTGCAGATCTGATGCTGGGGCAGGTGCTGGCCAAGGTGGTCCTGTCCTTCCTCGTCGTGCCGCCACTGATCATGCTGGCGGTAGGGTTAGCGAAGAGGCTGGACTGAGGCCAGGTAAAGAAAATGGCGGAGCGCCCCCGGGGGGCACTCCGCCAATTCACATCAGCAACGCTCAAAGTTACGCAGCCGCCTTGTAAAGCGTGCCTGCACTCGCCGCCATGTCGCGGAACATGTCCGGCACGGCAAAACGATGGCCATGCTGCTGCGCCAGCCGATCTGCGACAGAGACGAACGCGCTCGCACCAATCGTGTCGATATGTGCCAGCGGGCCGCCCATATAGGGGGGGAAGCCCCAGCCAAGGATCGCGCCCAAATCCGCGCTTTGCGGATCGTGCACCACACCATCGGCATAGCAACGCGCGGCAGGCACCAGCTGCGCATAGAGCAGCCGCTCTTTCACTTCCTCTGCGCTGGGCTGCGGGTCCGCTGGCGCATAATGATCTGCCATTCCCTGCCACAAGCCCAGGCGTTTGCCGTCTTCTGCATAGTCGTAAAAGCCCTTGCCAAAACGGCGGCCAGAGCGGCCCAGCTGATCGACCATCAATTCATAGAACGGCTCCAGCCCGCTCGGGACATAGGCATCGCCCATTTCCTGCTTGGTCGATTTGAGGATATCCGCGCCCAGCTTGAGCGTGGTTTCGTCCATCAGCGCCAGCGGGCCGATAGGCATACCCATATTCTTGGCGACATTCTCGATCAGCGCAGGGCTGATCCCTTCCATCACCATATGCACTGCTTCGCCGAGATAGGGCGGCACCACCTGATTGGTGTAGAAACCGCGCACATCCTTGACCACGATCGGCGTCTTGCGAATGCGCTTGTTGTAATCAAACGCAGCCGCCAGCGCGGCATCGCCGGTCCCTTCATGCGGGATGATTTCCAGCAGCGGCATACGCTCCACCGGGGAGAAGAAATGCATGCCGATGAACTTGTCCGGGTGGCTGGAGAATTTCGCCAGATTGCCAATCGGAATGGTCGAGGTGTTGGAGGCCAGGATCACATCGGGACGGATCGCCGCTTCTGCCTTCTCGATCACATCCTTCTTCACATCGGGCAGTTCGAACACCGCCTCGATCACCAGATCGCAATCTGCCAGCATCGCATAGTCAGTCGTCGGCGTGATTTTCGCCATGAAGGCATCCGCCTGTTCCTGCGTCATCTTGCCCTTGGCGACATTCTTGTCGACGATCTTCTTCGAATAGGCGACGGCCTTGGCCGCATCTTCATCTGACCGGTCAAGCACGACCACATCCATGCCGCCCTTGACGGTTACATGGGTGATGCCCGAGCCCATCAGGCCCGCGCCGAGCACGCCAACCTTCTTCAGATCAAGCGCGGGCACGTCTGCCGGGCGTGCTGCGCCTTTCTCCAGCGCCTGCTTGTTGACGAAGAGCGAGCGGATCATGTTCTTGGATACCGGCCCGGCCAGCAGGGTGAGGAAATATTTCACTTCCACTTCCAGCGCCTTGTCAAAGGGCAGATTGCTGCCTTCATAAAGGCAGGAC
>JAGREF010000068.1 GCA_020446665.1 Sphingomonadaceae bacterium | reverse complement strand
CGGCGGTTGGTCTTGTTGATCACATAGGTGCGACCGCGACGGCGAATCACGCGGCAATCACGATGGCGGTTCTTCAGCGACTTGAGGCTGTTGCGAATTTTCATGGCTCTTCTCGAATCTGTGGGCGGGAAGGTGACCTCGCCCGAAATCAGGCCGCGCGGTTACGGGGCATCCCGCTCCAAGTCAAGGCTGTCTCTGCCTGTTCCGGCCTATTCGCCGCGAATTTCACCCAGTCGCCGCTCCCATTGCAGTGCATGGGTGATGATCGTGTCGAGATCGGCATGCTGCGGCTGCCACGGCAAGGTGGCGCGAATGCGGGAGGGATCGGAGATCAGCGAATCAGGATCGCCGGCCCGGCGCGGTTCCATCCGGCGCGTGATCGTGGCGTTGGTCACCCGATCCACCGCATCCAGAACTTCCAGCACGGAGAAGCCGCGCCCATAGCCGCAATTCATCGTCAGCGAACGTTCGGGCTGGTCAATCAGCGCCTCCAGCGCCAGCACATGAGCGGCGGCCAGATCGCTGACATGGATATAGTCGCGAACCCCGGTGCCATCATGCGTGTCATAATCGGTGCCGAACACGGAAACGCCATCCCGCTTGCCCAGCGCCGCTTCGCAGGCGACCTTGATCAGATGGGTGGCGCCAGCCGTTGACTGGCCCGTGCGCGCCTGCGGATCGGCACCTGCCACGTTGAAATAGCGCAGCGCACAGAAATTGAGATCATGCGCAAAGGCCGTGTCCCCCAGCATCTGCTCCGTCATCAGCTTGGACCAGCCATAGGGATTGATCGGCCTTTTCGGCGTGTCTTCCGTCACCGGCGAGACTTCGGGCATGCCATAGGTCGCCGCTGTAGAACTGAAGATGAAATGCTTCACCCCGCCCGTCACCGCTGCTTCGATCAGGGCGCGGCTCTTCACCGTGTTGTTGTGGTAATATTTGAGCGGATTCTCGACCGATTCGGGCACGATGATCGATCCGGCAAAATGCATGATCGCGCCGATGCCCTGCTCCGCGAAAATGCGCGCCAGCAGCTCGCCATCTTCGATATCGCCTTCGTAGAGGTCGACATCATCAGGTACGGCAAAGCGGAAGCCGGTGCTGAGATTGTCGATCACAGCAACTTTCCAGCCTGCATCGCGCAGGGCCAGAACAGCGTGGGAGCCAATATAACCGGCACCGCCGGTCACCAGAACGGGACATTTTTCGATTGTGCTCATGCCGCCCCGCTAGCATGGTTGCGCGACACAATGGTTAACGAGCCGAAGGTAATTTACATTTCCTTCAACCTATAGTTTCATATGCAACCGCAATACTGGAACCGTTCATCCGGCTCGACTAACAAGACGGGCTAGCCAGCTGGAGAATCCCGATGATCACGCGTCCTGCTTTCCTTGCCCTGATTGGCGGCCTTGCCCTTGCAGGCTGTGCGACCGCGCCCGGCCCGGTGGAAGTGACACGATTTGTCGCGCCCGAGGCAAGTGCGCAATTGGGCCGCGGCACTATCTTCGTCGAGACTGCACCCGGTATAGACAGCGATTCGCTGGAAACCGCGCCTTACAAGGCGGCGGTCGCGCGTGAGCTGGTCTCCCTCGGCTATGTCGAGGCACCGCGCAGCACCGCTAGCCAGATCGCGCAGGTACGGGTGGAACGCTTCGCCGATGCGCCGGTTGAGAAGCGCGGCCCTGTAAGCGTGGGTGTTGGCGGATCAACCGGCTCCTATGGCTCAGGGCTGGGCGTGGGAATCGGGATCAATCTGGGCGGCGGACCGAAGGAAAAAGTTGGCACCAATATTGGCGTGATGATCCGCGAAGCCGCCACCAACCAGACGATCTGGGAAGGGCGCGCGGAATTTGCAGTTGGCGTAAAATCCCCGCTGGCGGCAACCGATGCCAATGCCGCCACTGTTGCCCACGCGCTGTTCCGCGAATTTCCGGGAAATAATGGCGAGACTATCGCCGTAGGAGTCGAATAATCCGTGTCTGATATTTTCATCAATGCCGCCTTCGACAGCGGCAATATCACTGTGCTGTCGATCGCAGGGGCCAGCGCCAAGCTTGCTATTCGCAAGGATCGCGAAAGCGAGTTTGCACAATGGTTCCATTTCCGCGTTGCCGGCGCGATGGGGCGCGATCTGGAGCTGAAAATCACCGGGCTCAATACCAGCGCCTACCCCGGCGGCTGGCCCAACTATGACGCCTGCGTTTCGGAAGATCGCGATTTCTGGGGCCGTGCTCCTTCCACTTTCGATCCTGCAGAAGACGATGGCACGCTGACCATCCGCTACACCCCTGCCAGCGATATCGCCTGGTTCGCCTATTTCGCGCCCTATTCGATCGAGCGGCATCACGATCTGGTTGCCGAATCTGCCAGTGCAGAGGGCGTATCGCATCGCACGCTGGGCTATAGTCTGGAAGGCCAGCCGATTGATTGCCTGCAACTGGGCGATGGCGACAAGACTGTATGGCTCTATGCCCGCCAGCATCCGGGCGAAACGCAGGCAGAATGGTGGATGGAAGGGGTGCTGGAATGCCTGACCGACCCCGCTGATCCGGTCGCGCGCAAATTGCGCGAAGCCTGCACGTTCCACATCGTGCCCAATTGCAATCCGGACGGTTCGTGCCGCGGCCATTTGCGGACCAACTATGCCGGGGTAAATCTCAACCGCGAATGGGCCAATCCAACGCCGGAACGCAGCCCGGAAGTGCTCGCCATCCGTAATGCGATGGACGAAACCAGCGTGGATTTTGCCATGGATGTGCATGGCGATGAAGCAATCCCGGCAGTGTTTCTGGCAGGCTATGAAGGCATCCCCAGTTGGACACCCGAATTGCAGGCAGGCTTTGATCGTTACAAGGCGATCCTCGACCGGCGAACACCCGATTTCCAGACCAGGCTCGGCTATCCGGTGGCGCCAGAAGGCAAGGCAAACCTGTCCATGAGCACCAACCAGCTGGCGGAGCGGTTCGGCTGCACCTCCATGACGCTGGAAATGCCCTATAAGGACACGGTGGATGTGCCGGACCCGGAACAGGGCTGGAGCCCGGAACGCTGCAAGCTGCTGGGCCGCGATTGCATGGCTGCGCTGCTGGAATGGCTTGAAGGGTAATTTCAGAGCGCGCCGATTTCATACAAGGCAGAGCGAAACGCTGATGGTATGGTTCCCCCTGCACATGCGGGAGGAATGCAATGTTCCATGGTAATGTCAGCCTCGAAATAGCTGAAGGCCTGCAATTGCTGCGCAAGCGGATTGCATCGGCGAATATCCCGCCCTCCAAGCTTGACGAAACGCTCAATATCGCGACCTGGAATGTGCGCGAATTCGGCAAGAAAAAGCGCAGCCAGGCCGCGATCCACTACATTGCGGAAATTATCGGCCAGTTCGATCTGGTCGGGCTGGTGGAACTGCGGGACAATCTGACCGACCTGAAACGCGTGCTGGAAATTCTCGGCCCCTATTGGGATGCGATCTATTCCGATGCGATCCTCGATCATGGCGGCAATAGGGAACGGGTCTGCTACATCTTCGATTCGCGCGCAGTGCGCTTCAACGGCATGGCTTGCGAAGCCAGTCCGCCGCGCAAGAAGCGCGGGACCGAATATCTCAGCGAAGACAGCTGGTGGCGCGCACCCTATGTCGCCAGTTTCAAGGCGGGCAATTACGATTTCCTCGCCTTCACCACCCATGTCCGCTGGGGCAACAGCGTGGAATCGCGGCGCAAGGAAATCGAAGGTCTGGCTGACTGGGTGCATGGCAAGTCGAAGGAAAAACACGCCGATGATGCCGACATCATCGTGATGGGCGATTTCAATATCGACAAGCGCTCTGGCCCCTTGTTCGAAGCAATCACCAAACACGGATTGCTGATCCCCAAGGCGCTGGCAGAGGATGAATTCGGCACGAATCTCGCCCGTGACAAACGCTATGACCAGATCCTCCACATGCCGCGTTTCGAGGAAACCTTCACCAATGCCGGGGGTGTGCTGGATTTCTATGCCAGCGACCACAAGCCGCTTTTCCCCGATCTGACGAAGAGCGAATTTACCTATCAGCTGTCAGACCATCTGCCGCTGTGGATCCAGATCAACACCGATATTGACGGGATGATGCTGGAACAGCTGATCCAGCGAAAACAGCGGTAAGCTGTCCCTTTTACTGCTGTCGCAGGATAGCTATCACAGCTTCCGGGGCGCCCGCCCTTCGCAGCGCAATGTCAGGGAAGACACATGAACGGTTTCGAATTCATCTTCACCCTGTTCGGGCTGCTGCTCGGCCTGGCATTGGCAGAGGGGCTTGGCGGACTGTCACGAGCGATCAAGGCGCGCGAGAAGGTCCATATTGGCTACCCCACAGCCTTGCTTGGCATATTTGTGTCCTGCGATGTGGTGACTTTCTGGATGTATGGCTGGGCCCTGCGTTACTTGCTCCCCCTGACCTGGCCGGTGCTGTTTGGCGGGTTTGTCGTCACTGGCACCTATTATGTCTCAGCCTCGCTGATCTTCCCCGACGATCCGGAAGAATGGCATGACCTCGACACCTATTTCGATACGCATCGGCGCAAGGTCCTGTTGGGCGTTTTGCTTTGCAATATCGCCCTGATCAGCACCACCTATGCCATGATCGGCGGCCTGCCCTTTGACCTGCGCACAACCATTTTGACATGGTCCATTTTCCCGGTCCTGCTGCTGGCCATTGCAGCCAAGGATCGGCGGATCGTGATTGCCTGCCTGTGCTGGCTGATCGCGCTCTATCCGCTGTCGGTCATCTGGAGCTGACCGGTCCAAACGCAAAAAGCTGTAACAATCCCCTTCACTGACCGGATTGTTCAGTTTTGCCTCAGCGGCGGAATGAGCATAGTCTCACCCTGACGCACGCCACAGGGGAGACTTGCCATGTCCGACTTCGCCAATGAATTTACCCGCCGCGCCATCCTTGCCGGGATTGGGGCAGGGGCGCTGACCCTGCCCTTCGCCACCAATGCCGCCTTTGCCAAGGGGCTGGGGCTGTCGGGCATCCTCGGCAAGGCATCGGACAGCGCGCTGGACAAGCTTTCCCAGCCGGGCGCCTATTATAATGACAAATCCATCCGCATCGGCCTGCCGCTGGTGGGCAAGAGCGGCGGGCTGGGCGGATTGCTTGGCGGGGTGATGAGCGGGGCAGACAAGCTCGGCCTGCTCGATGGCTTTACCCGCACGATCAATGACGCAGCAGGCGCAGCGGCGGGTGAGGCAAAACCCATTTTCCGCGATTCGATTGACCAGCTATCGTTCAACGATGTTCCCGGCCTCGTGAAAGAGGATACGGGCGGCACGCAATATCTGCGCCGTACCAGCAACGACCGATTGCACGGCAAGCTGGAGCCGCTGGTGGACAGCGCGCTGGGCGATCTGGGCGCGCATACCCAGCTGGAACGGCTGAATGCCAAATATAGCTGGCTGCAGGCCGCCGGGATCGACCGGGCAAAGCTGAACAGGACCGTCACCGATCAGGGGCTGGACGGGATTTTCCAATATATGGGCGTCGAGGAAAAAGCCTTCCGCGCAAACCCGCTGGGCAAGGCGAGCGACATCTTCAAGGGGATTTTCTAGGCCGTCAGACTGCCCGGCCCGAAAGCCCTTGGCAGCAGCTCTGAAAGCTTCGTCTCGACCACCTCCTCCTCGCCCGCGCACCACACCACCGGGTCGGTATCGCCAAGCTCCGCCAGTTCATTGAGGACCTGGCGGCAGCGGCCGCAAGGGGTCACGGGTGCGGCTGTCTCGCCAATTACCGCGACCTCTTCCAGCCCGCCGCGATGGCCGTCATCCATTGCCTTGGCCACAGCGACAGTCTCAGCGCAAAGGGCAAGGCCGTAGCTTGCATTCTCGATATTGGTGCCGGTGACAATGGAACCGTCCGCAAAGCGCAAGGCTGCACCGACACGGAAAGAGGAATAGGGGGAGTAGGAATTTTCCAGCGCACGGCGGGCAACGGCCACCAGCTCATCGCGTTCC
Organism: Sphingomonadaceae bacterium; assembly: GCA_020446665.1. Lineage (GTDB taxonomy): Bacteria > Pseudomonadota > Alphaproteobacteria > Sphingomonadales > Sphingomonadaceae > JACXVD01. The sequence continues at coordinate 2,592 of JAGREF010000068.1, read as the reverse complement.
ATATTGTCGCTCATGCGCCTCTCCTCACGGTTGTACCACTACCCAACGCAGGGGTTGCTCTGCCGCTTCGCTGCGCAGCGCCTCGTTCGCTGTCCAGAGCAACCAAGGCCGGCCGGCATAGTCGGGCAAGAGCCGCGTTCGGCTAAGCCAGAGATTGCGCTCGATCCGGGCAGAAAGGCCATAGCGGGTCTCAAAACCGGGCATGATCTTCAGGATTACGGGTTTGCCTGCATGGCCCTCGATCTGGTTGATCAGGGTCATCAGCTCGCTTTCCACCGCTGCTTCCGTGACGCGTTCGGCACAATCATCGGCAGTTGCGGCAAGCTCGATAGCGGGCGGCAGCATATCCGCCCCGCGCGGCACGACAGTAACGAAATTGGCCGACTGTCCATCGGCCATCACGCAAGGATCAAACCGGTGGACAGCCCCCACTTGCAGCCCGGCTTCGCGCGCTGCAGTCAGGTTGCGGCTGAAGGCAGCATCGCTGCCCTTCGCGCCGTAGCTGGCATCAAGATAGGCAAAGCGCCCTCCCAACGCACGGACTGTGCGGAAATTCACCCTGCCATCGCGAGCCGCCACTTCCACGCCCTGATCAGGATAGACTGCTTCGTCAGGGGACCAATGCTGCAATTGCCACCAATACCAGCCACCGGCGCACACCACCGCAAGCAGCAACAGCGCCAGTATGCGCATCAGCCAGGACGGTTTTGTGCGCCTGCGCCCCACGCCCTCAACCCTTGATATGGAGAACGCAGATCAGCGTGAACAATCGCCGGGCCGTGGCAAAGTCTGTTTCGACTTTCCCTTCCAGCCGCTCCATCAGCAGTTCCGCCGCACCATTGTGGATACCGCGCCGTGCCATGTCGATGGTTTCGATCTCCGCCGGGGTCGCCTTGCGGATAGCCTGGTAATAGGAATCGCAAATCGCGAAATATTCACGGATCGGGCGGCGGAAGCGGGCAAGGCCGATCAGCAGCAATTCCAGCTGTTGATCCGCCTCGTCCCGAATATCCATGGCCAGCCGTCCGTCCTGCACCGACAGGTTGAGCCGGTAGGGTCCGTCATGCCCGGCGGCCGTCGCCCGCACCGGCTTGAAGCAGTTTTCCTCGATCAGATCATAGATCGCCACGCGCCGTTCCTGCTCGACATCGGCATTGCGCCAGAGGATCGTATCCTCGTCGAGGCTGATATGGGCGATACGCCAGCTGTCATTCTGATCGGACATGGTGGAATCGCTTTCGCAGAAATCATGGCCATGGGGCAAGCATTTCGCCATCCTTCCCCGCTATCCACAGGCAAGTGAGGCAATCGCGCACTTGCCAGACCCTGCCAGACCGGCGCATTGCAGGTGGATGGCCGAAGAAGATCTCCTAGTCCGCGCTGATGACAGCGCCCCGAAAGCCCGCGCCCTGCCCGCCAATATCGAGGCAGAAGCGGCATTTCTGGGGGCAGTGCTGATCGACAACCGCGTGGTCGAAGAGCTGGACATCCCGATTCGCGCCGAACATTTCTTTGAACCGGTGCACCAGCGCGTATTCGCCCGGGTGGTGACGCTGCTGGATCGCAATGCCGTGGTCACCCCGGTTACGCTCAAACCCTATTTCGAAAGCGATGAAGCGCTCCGGGAACTGGGCGGGATCACCTATCTCGCCCGGCTGACCGCAGATGGACAGGGCCTGCTCGCCCCGCGCGAACTGGCGCAGCAGATCTATGATCTCGCCTTGCTGCGCGAACTGGTGAGCGTGGGCCGCAATCTGATCGAAGGGGCGCTGGACACGTCGGAAGCGGTCGCGCCGATGGATCAGGTCGAACGGGCGGAGGCGGCGCTCTACAATGTTGCCGATGGTGCCGGGGTGGGCAATGAAGCCTCCACCTTCGCTGCCGCCACGACCAAGGCGCTGGGCATGGTCGAGAAAGCGCTCAATTCGGGCGGCCATGTTTCCGGCAAGACCACCGGGCTGACCAGTATCAACGACAAGGTTGGCGGGCTGCATGATTCCGACCTGATCATTCTGGCCGGCCGGCCGGGCATGGGCAAAACCTCGCTGGCGACCAATATCGCTTTCAATTGCGCCGACCGCCTGCTGCGCGATCAGCGTGACGGGATTGACGAGAAAGCGTCTGTCGGCGCAGGCGTCGCCTTCTTCAGCCTGGAAATGAGTGCAGACCAGCTGGCTACGCGTATCCTGGCCGAACAGGCGGAGATTTCTTCTTCCGATTTGCGCATGGGCAAGATCAGCCGCGACGAGTTCCAGAAGCTGAGCTTTGCCAGCCAGCGGCTTGCCGATTTGCCGCTCTTCATTGACGATACGCCCGCCCTGACCATTGCCGGACTGCGCACCCGCGCACGGCGATTGAAGCGCAAGCACAATATCGGGCTGGTCGTGGTCGATTACCTCCAGCTGCTGCAAGGATCGGGCCGCGCGAACGACAACCGCGTCAATGAAATCTCCGAGATCAGCCGGGGGCTCAAGACACTGGCCAAGGAGCTGGAGCTGCCAGTGATCGCGCTGTCCCAGCTCAGCCGTGCGGTGGAACAGCGCGACGACAAACGCCCGATGCTGTCAGACCTGCGCGAATCCGGCTCGATCG
>JAGREF010000067.1:3102-4170 GCA_020446665.1 Sphingomonadaceae bacterium | reverse complement strand
CACGGTCCGCACCATTCGGCCCAGAAATCGAGGATGACGAGACTGGTCATCGAAGGTTCGACAATATTCTGCTTGAAGCGATCAACCGCTTTCTGTTCGTCAAGATTGAGACCCATGCTGGCCATGGCACTATTCCTCTGGTCGCGAAAATATCAGCCGCCAACATGGGCCTTTGCGCGGATTTGTGAAGGGCAAAGGCGGCATTTGGACGGGTTTGTCCCCTTTCGGCAAAAGAGTTTGTCAGGAAGGCGATTTCCCTCTTGCGAGTCACGAAACCCGATGCTAACCGCGCGCCTCCCCACCGGAACAACTGCTTCCGGTAGCGCCAGTGAGCGGGCGTAGCTCAGGGGTAGAGCACAACCTTGCCAAGGTTGGGGTCGGGCGTTCGAATCGCCTCGCCCGCTCCATTATTTCTTCATATATTCAAGTGTGTATAGCCTGTAGGCGCCAATCAGGGGCGCTTACACGGCTCATTGCGCCTGTTGTTGTAAGCAAAATGTAAGCGCGACGGCTTGTGCCGGGTGTGCGGTGAATTGACTCAGCCCCGGTTATTGGCATGACGTATGCAGCACCGACAACGGAACATTCGTTCAAATTATGGGGCCACAACAATGATTAAGGGCAAGGTGGGGCGAAGCCTTTGACCATCGACCTTCGCCAGCTTCGCTTCGCTGTTACCGCAGCAGACACGGCCAGCTTCCTGCGCGCGGCCAAGCAGCTGAATGTCAAACAATCTACGCTGAGCAAGAAGGTAGCCGCACTCGAGCATCGCCTAGGGATCACTCTGTTCGAGCGCTCAACCCGAGGCGTTGTGCCGACAGAGACCGGCAAGGCCTTCCTGGAAGTCGCGCGGCGGATCGTCACCGATGCCGACAATCTGCTAACGACGGCTAAAGCGGTTAGATACGGCGAAGTCGGTCGCCTGATGGTCGGCTTTTCCGGCTCGCTCAGCACCGGCAATCTGCGCCTTCTTCTTGGCGATCTGCTCGAACGCTTTCCCGATGTGCAACTCGATGCGCTCGAAGCCAGTCCCGAACGCATGCTATCAGGGCTGCAAACCCGCATCGT
>JAGREF010000067.1:981-3097 GCA_020446665.1 Sphingomonadaceae bacterium | reverse complement strand
ACATCGCCATCCATGCCAGCCAGATTGATGAACCGGGTGTCACCAAGCGCTGGTTGTGGTCCGAACGGCTGATGGTCGTCTTGTCCAAGGAAGATCGCCTGGCCAAGAGCGAAAGCCTGTTCTGGACCGATTTGCGCAAGTCGGTCTTCGTGATGCCGCGGGAACGAAGCGGGCCGAGGATTGCCGAAGTGATCCGCCAGCGGCTTGGCAGCAACGGCTTAAAGGCCAATATCATCACCCAGGAAACGAGCGCAGAGACCATCGCCGCTATGGTGCCGTTCGGGAAGTTCATCACCGTGGTCCCCGAAAGCGCGACCGGCGCTGCCCGGCCCGATGTCGTGTTCCGCGAGATAACTGACCCAAGCGGTGCTGCGCATCTCGATTTTGCAGCCTGGTGGCGCGAGGACAACGACAATCCCGCACTCGCCCGCTTCTTCAAGCTGCTCGATGAACGCTATCCGCTAACCGGCGCTGGCTGAATGTTCCGCCGCGCTTTGGCGAAAGCCCGATCGGTAGCCATGAACCGCTCCAACATTGGGGCAATCAGTTGCTCGGGTGTTGGTGCACCCAGCTCCTCTCCGCCATTCAGGACGGTGCCATAGGTAACCAGATGGCAGTGCAACCGGGCGGGGATCTCGATGGTGAGCTTGACCGGCTTCTCGTCGGTGATGTCGGAAAGCTTGAGCCTGGTCACGATGCACTTTCCAGTACGATATCACGGGTGACCAGCACCCGCACTGGATAGCCCGGCCGTATAGTCAGCGTCGGGCGGATATTGAGCTCGCGCGAGACGATCTGCTCGCCTGCGCGGTTGACGCTGTCCTGACTGCCGCGCCGCAGCGCTCGTGCCAAATCACTGTCACTACTGGAACCAAATTCGCTACCGATGCCCAGCAAGGTCGAGACCAGCGCGGCCTTGAGCACGCCGCCCCAGTGATAGTCGACCCCGTCTTCGAGGCCGGCATAGCCGGAAGGGTCGGCTGCAGGCTGGCGTTCGAGCACAATTGAACGGCCATCGGGCAGGATAAGCCGGTTCCACGCCAGCAGTACCCGCCGCTGGCCAAAGCCGACATCGGATTCGTATTCGCCGATCAGGCGCGCGCCCTGCGGGATCAGCAAGCGGCGTCCGGTCAGGCTGTCATAGACGTTTTGAGTCACTTGCGCGGTTACAAGGCCGGGCTGGTCGGAGCGAATACCGGTAATGAGTGCGGCGGGGATGACTGAACCGGCTTGCAACAGCGCCCCCGATGGTGCGGCATCGAGCCGCTGCAATGAAACCGTGCCGCGCTCGGCCGGGCGATCAAGAAAAGCAGGCTGTGCGGCAGAAACCGAAGCCTGAGCTGATGCAGGCAATGTATCGGAGGGCGGGAGTGCCTGCGCTAGACTGGCAGCGGGCGTTCCGCCGCCAAAAAACAGGCGGCTGGCGAGTGCGGCCTCGCGTTCCTGTACAATCCGCTGACGCGCCACTTCCTCTGGGCTGATGCCCTGCGGCGGCGGTGGGGGCGGTTGCGCGCCGACAGGAGGTAATGCAGCAACAGCCCCGCGCTCCTGCGCATCCAGTATCGGTTTTCCGAGATCGCCGGGAAGCGGCGGTCCAAGCCTTGGCACCTGCGAATAATCCCTCGGAGCCGATGCCAGACCATCGGCCACCGCGACGCCATCAGTGTTGAACAGCTCCTCCTCGCTCCCTTGCGAGGCAGGCTGCAGCGCATAAAGCAAGGCTCCGCCCACTAGCGATAGTCCAACGGCGCTGGCGATACCGATGGCTTTGCGTGACAGACGCACGACGCGCGGGCCCTCGCCGCGCAGACTGGTGATAGACTCAGCGTCGACGGGGCGTTCGGGATCGGGCTCGCTGTTCATCATTCGCTCCGCGCCCGATTGGTGATCTTGACCCGCACCTGCCGGCGTCCAGCGCCAAGGCGCAACTCTGCCTTGTGGAACAGCCTGTCGACGATCAGGTAGCGCCCGTTCACCCGGTAATTGACCAGTTCGGCCTCGCCCTCCTCGCCAATGACAAAGAAGGGCGGCATTTCGCCTTGGGCAATGTCGGGCGGGAACTCCACGAGCGTGCGCTGACCATCATCGAAAACGCGCAGCGGCCGCCAATCGGGTT